>CAZKNW010000623.1:0-2689 GCA_964554035.1 uncultured Verrucomicrobiota bacterium | reverse complement strand
TCATCACCCTGTGAGAATCCGGATCCCATGAGGCTTCCCGTGACCACAGTCCCGAGCCCCTTCATGATGAATGCCCGGTCCACCCAGAGTTGCGCCCATGGCTCCTCGTCCTGCACATGATCCTTCGCGAGGCGATAAAGGGCCTCCTTGAGCTCCTCCATACCTTCAGAGGCCTGCGCGGACACTGGAAGGATCGAGGATTTTGCAAAGGGGCCTGTCTTGAGCCGTTCGCGGATGGAATCGCCTACTTCAGTGCATCTGGCCTCGTCACATAGATCCACCTTGGATAGGACCACCAGGATCCTTTCAAGGCCAAGATACTCGAGGATCTGGAGGTGCTCCTCGGTCTGCGGCATCCATCCGTCGTCGGCGGCCACCACCAGAAGGGCCAGGCTCATCCCGCCCACGCCTGCCACCATGTTGCGGACAAAATCCTCGTGCCCCGGCACATCCACCACCCCAAAGCGAATGACTCCCTCTTCAGCATCCACATCGAAGGTGGCGAATCCCAGATCGATGGTGATCCCCCGCTTCTTCTCCTCGGGAAGCCGATCCGGATCCATTCCGGTCAGCTTCCGGATCAGGGTGGACTTGCCGTGATCAATATGTCCGGCGGTTCCGAGAATGAGATGTCGGATCACGCTTACCCCTCCCATTGCCCCAACTCCTTCAGGCGCTTCAGGACGATTGGATCTTGGTGTTCAAGAACCGTTCTCGGATTGAGCAGGACCCGGTCCGACTGAATGCTGCCAATGACGGGCACCTCACCGCCGCGCAGGAAATCCAGGGACTTCTTCGCACTCAAACCAACATGACGGACCGCCAGTGCAAATCCCTTCAGCGAACTTCCAGGAAGACTTCCTCCTCCCACCGTTCCTGGCGCTTCCACGACCTCCATCTTCAAGCCGGAACGACTCAGCACATTCTTCCATGAGGAACAGCGCGCCTTCGTCTCATCCGCACTGATCTCAAACATCGCTGCCACAGGTGAAACCGGACCATCCTCTTCGCCAAGGTAGGCCTCCACGACCTCCTGCAGCCCGGACAGGATCAACTTGTCACAGCGCAAGGCCCGGAAGAACGGGTTCTTCTTCAGGCGGCTGACCAGGCTGCGCTTCCCGACAATGATTCCAGCCTGGGGACCGCCCATCAATTTGTCCCCACTGAAACAGACCAGATCCACCCCAGCATTGATCGCCTGCATGGGCGTTGGTTCGGTGGCCGTTCCCTCGACCTCCAATCCAGGAAACAGGTTTCCAGTGCCCAGGTCGAAGACCACCGGGCATCGCTTGCGACCTCCAAGCTTCTTCAGTTCACCATGGGACACGGACTCCACGAAGCCACTCACCTGGAAGTTGCTCTGGTGCACCTTGAGGATCATCCCGGTCTCCGGCCCAAGGGCCTTCTCATAGTCCTTTGTGGAAGTCCGATTGGTGGTGCCTACTTCACGAAGGGTTGCACCCGCCGACTCCAGGATGTCCGGGATCCGAAAGCCACCCCCAATCTGGACCAGCTCGCCCCGGGAGACCACAACCTCCTTCTTGCGTTCGGTCAGTGCCTTGATGATCAGCACCAGGGCCGCGGCACAATTGTTGACGACCGTGGCAGCCTCGGCGCCACTCAGGATGGCAAGGGCCTCTTCAACGTAGCTTCCACGGCTACCACGCTTTCCATTCCCCAGATCCAGCTCCAGGTTGCTGTATTGGGTTCCCGTCTGAACCAGTTTCTCACCCACACCCTGTCCGAGTGGAGCTCGCCCCAGGTTGGTGTGGATGACCACTCCGGTCGCATTGATGACCGGTTGAATCCTTTGTTGCTTCCATCCCGAGATCGCGGACCTGATCGATGCGTTCAGGTGCTCGGTCGTACCTGCCTCACGGCGATGCTCATTGACTGCCTTCCTGATCACGGCCGTCAGGAATCCTCTCGGCAGCCCGCAGTCCGAATACTGCTGGATCAAGCGGTCGATCGATGGAATGGAGCGACGGGTCATGTGCACACAGTCCAACCGCTTTTCATCCATGGGTCAAGAGGCACAAATCCTTTGACTCCTTCAAAGCCGTTCTCATAGCCTCCTGCGAGTTCCCAAACCCAACATAAACTATGCGACTAGGTCTTAATTCCTTCCTCTACGCTTCGCCTTTCACGACGAAGAGCACCAACCTGATTTCCAAGTTCAAGAAATGGGGCTTCGAGTCGATCGAGATCCCGATTGAGGATCCCTCCCACATCGATCCCGCCAAGGTCAAGGCAGCCCTCGACAAGAACGGCCTCGCCTGTGGTTCCGTCTGCGCCTGTATGGGTCCGGACCGCGATCTCCGTGGCACCGCCAAGCAGCAGAAGACCGGCATCAAGTATCTGAAGGAGCTTCTCGACCAGATGGTAGTCCTCGACTGCCCCTCACTGATCGGCCCCGTTTATTCCGCCGTCGGTCGCGCCGACGCGGTTTCTCCCGAGGACTACAAGAAGCAGTGGGCGACGGTGGTGAAGAACCTGAAGATCGTCTGCGCCCACGCCGAGAAGCTCGGCAAGACCATCTGCCTCGAGCCACTCAACCGTTTTGAGACCGACTTCATCAACACCTGCGACCAGGGACTGAAGATGATCAAGGACGTGAAGAGCCCGGCCCTCAAGCTGCACCTCGACACCTTTCACATGAACATCGAGGAGAAGAACCAGGCGGCTGCCA
>CAZKNW010000622.1:0-2689 GCA_964554035.1 uncultured Verrucomicrobiota bacterium | reverse complement strand
CGAATGGCCCGCAATGGCATCGCCGTCACTCACGGACTGGCTGCGGATCTGCTGACCTATGAGTCGGGCCTCAAATCCAACCCAACGATTGCCGAGATCTTCTACATGAACAGTGGAGAACCTTATCGCGTGGGCGAGGTTCTGAAACAGGAGGATCTTGCCTGGTCGTTGGAGCAGATCGCCGAAGAGGGCGAAAGCGCATTCTATGAGGGTGCGATTGCCGAACGGTTCGTGGCTTTCATGAAAGAGTCGGGTGGCCTCATCACCAAAGAGGATCTGAAGAACTACCGCGTCAGCGAACGGGATCCTGTGAAGGGGAGTTTCAGGGGATACGATATCGTCAGCATGCCTCCGCCCAGTTCAGGTGGGGTTCATCTGATCCAGATGCTCAACATCCTTGAGAATACCTCCCTGAAAGAAATGGGGCATAACAGTGCAGCAGGCATTCATCTCCTGACCGAGACCATGAAGCATGCGTATGCGGACCGGAGCGTTCATCTGGGCGATCCTGATTTTCATGAGGTGCCGATCGGATGGCTGACTTCGAAGAGGTATGGGAAAGAGGTCTTTTCGCGAATCGGGAAGGAGCGGGCAGTCCCCTCAAGTGAGATCAAGACTGGAGCACCTGTTCCGCATGAGAGCGAGGACACGACTCATTTTTCGATCATGGACAAGCACGGCAACGCTGTTTCGATGACCTACACGATCAACTTCAGTTTTGGCAGTCTTCAGATGGCACCAGGCACCGGCTTTCTGTTGAACAACGAAATGGATGACTTCTCAGCCAAGCCGGGCGTGCCGAATGGTTTTGGACTTCTGGGTGGAGAAGCCAATGCGATCGAGCCTGCCAAACGACCGCTCAGTTCCATGACCCCCACCATCGTTTTGAAGAACGGGCAACCCTTTCTGGCTACAGGAAGTCCGGGTGGCTCCAAGATCATCACCACGGTGTTGCAGACCGTCCTGAATGTGCTGGAATACGACATGAACATTGCCGAGGCCTCGTCGGTGCCCAGGGTTCATCACCAATGGATGCCCGATGAGCTCCGGTGTGAACCGGGCATCAGTGTGGATTCGCTTCGTATACTCCAATCCATGGGTCACAGGACGCAACCCACAGCCACCATGGGCAGCACGCAGTCGGTGATGAAGGTTGGAGATCGCTTCGAAGGTTACTCGGATCCGCGCGGGCCTGATGCGGCGACCGTGACCTATTAGGTGAACCATGAAGATCATGAAGGCCATGGGGTCGGGATCCACCTTTTGGCAAAGGCGGCTACTGGGTGAGACTCTTGGACCGCGGTTGTGCCCGGAGGGTCAGCCGCAACGAGGTAGCTGAGCACATCTGCTTTCCGTGAGCTTTTTCGGTGTCGGGAGCTTGCTGCGACGGGTCCCTCAGAAGGGACACAGGCGCGGTCAAACGGCGCCCCCTCACTTCACGACCTTCATGTTCTTCAAGGTTGGATGCTCTTCTTTTCGCTTGGATAATTTGAATCGGGCGGGCAGTGGTTGCGTCCGAATGCCGTTTATGTTCAGAAGACCCTTTTGGTTGATTGTGGTGGCGGGATGGATTTTACCCATTCCTTCGATTCATGCTGCCCAGTCCAGCCAACCGGACTGGGCAGCCGTTCGCCCGGTTTTGGCCAGATACTGCCATGATTGTCATGGGGGCAAGAAGACCAAGGGTGGGATTGATCTGAAGAAGCTGGAGGGGAACCCGGATGTCGCTGCGAACTTTGAACTCTGGGAGAAGGTGAAGCACCTCCTCGAGGAAGGCGAAATGCCCCCTGAGGACGATCCCCAGCCGGGTTCGGAGGAGCGAAAGAAGCTCCTGACCTGGTTGGATTCCTCGTTGGATACTGTGGCCAAGGCCAATGCCGGCGATCCTGGATTGGTCACGGTCCGCCGCCTGACCAATTTCGAGTATGACAACACGATTCGGGATCTGACGGGAATTGACTACGGACTTTCGGAACGTTTCCAACCGGATGGAGGGGGCGGTGAGGGCTTTTCCAATGTGGGCGATATCCTCTTCGTGAATCCCCAGCAGCTCGACAGCTACCTGTCGGCCGCGAGGCAGGTGACTGAGCACGCCAGCATTCTTCCGGGGCGGGGTATCCTGTTTCGCGACGTGCGGGTGGGACTCCGGAGTCCGGATCAGCTTCGCACCGAGGCAGACCAGGCACTCTATATCTGGTATCAGAAGATGGCGGAACCACATCTTCCAAAGGACGGGGAGGACCGTCGGGGCGATGAATACATGCTCGCAGCATGGAAATACCTCCATCGTGAAAAGACTGGAGCCAAGTCGCTGAATGACCTCGCTCGTGAAGCGGGGCTGTCGGCTGCCTTTCTGGAAAACTGGTGGAATCTGTTGAACACGAAGAATACCCGTTCCCGATTCCTCGACATGATCATCGATCCTTGGCGCGCCCTTCCCGGACCTTCCGTGGACAAGCCAAAGGAAGTTCCTGCTCAAGTGGTGAAGGGGATTGAGCACATCGAGGCGGAGCACCTTTCCTGGAACAAGCGAAGCGGGGAAGGTTGGGTCCGGACCCAGCGGCGTCAGCAGGATACCGACGGCCTCCGCACCCGTTCGATCATGGTGACGATTCCAGAGAACGAGCCTTTTCACCTGGTGGCGGGTGACTTCGGCGATGGAAACGTGGGCGACCTGATTCTTTTCGAA
>CAZKNW010000621.1:0-2689 GCA_964554035.1 uncultured Verrucomicrobiota bacterium | reverse complement strand
GGTGTGTTGCAGCCGATGCTGAGGAACGCCGCGCAGGCGAGAAGAGCCAAAAAGAATGGGGCAAGACGTGTTTTCATTTTCAGAATCCTTTGTAGACGGCGAGGTCACCCTCGATCACGTCCCCTTGTTTCCAGTCCTGAAGGACATTTGCAACACTATATTGATCCTCCACGCGCGTCACCTTGGCCTTGCCGAGGTAGCGGCCTTCGCGGCTCAGCATGAATTCGCCATGCATCTTGACGCCGTCCGCGGCTCCGATGTTGAGGACAACGAATTCATATCTCGGGTCGAAGGTGGTGACTTCGCCGATCAGCCCTTCCGGAAGGTCGGGGGCTTCTACTGGAGGACGGATCTTCAGGATCGTGTTGGCGAGCTTGCGATTTTCGGTGGCGACGATGTCGAGTTCCTTCTTGGTGGTGACGAGCTCAGCTTCGGCCTTGGGGAGTCGGTCGCGGATCTTCTTGATCTCAGCCACCTTCATGTTGAGGTCAAAGAAAGCCTTGTTCTCGCTGATGACCATGTCGCGCTTGCTCTCGGCGTCACGCTGCGCCTTGCGGGCGTTGGCGGCGGCGGTCTCTGCCTGCTGGCGGGCGGTCTTCTCGTTCTGCAGCGACTGCTGGGTCTGGGCCAGTTCGGTCTTGGTGGAGGCCAGCTCGGCCTCGGTGTTCTGCAGGGTGGTCTTGGTGGAGGTCAGCTCCTGACGGGTCGAGTCGAGCGTCGTCTGGGTCTGGGCGTGTGCCTCTTCCTCGTCGGTGATCCGTTTTTGCACGAGGGTATGAGAAATGGCAAAGGTGCCAATGTTGATCAGCAACGACAGGACTAGAAGGATTTTGAAAGCCATAGGTATGGTCGTTTGGTTACGGAATTCGAAACAGTACTCATCGCGAATCAGGGTGTCAACGCCTCGAAATCAGGTATTTGCAGCGATTTCCGACACATGGTCACTCCGTTTCCCGGGTGAATTTTCTTCTATTTTCCGTGGTCAGGGGAAATATCCACCCTTTCCACCATGATAATCACCCAGCGAATCCTGCTTTTCGGGCTTTTCACCTGTTTATTGAGCGTTCAGGGCGCCCAGAGGCCCAACATCATCTTCCTTCTTGCCGATGACCAGACCTTCTATTCCATGGGCTGCTACGGCAATCCGGATGTGAAGACGCCTCATATGGACCGCCTGGGCGCCGATGGAGTGATCTTTGACCGGCATTACGACACCACGGCGATATGCATGGCCAGCCGGGCCAGCATCATGACCGGATTGGTGGAGTTCCGGAACGGCACGAACTTCGAGCACGGCCCGATGCTGAAAAAGACCTGGCAACAGAGCTATCCCATCCTCCTGAGGCAGGCGGGCTATGTCACCGGGTTTGCCGGGAAATTTGGTTTCGAGGTCAGTGAGGCACCTGGAAAAAAAGCGATCCTTCCTGAGGAAGACTTCGACCGTTGGGGCGGTGGCCCCGGACAGACGTCCTACGACACGGCCAGGAACAAGTCCATGAAGGCCTATGCGAAGGAGTATCCACATTCCACCCTTTCCTATGGTGCCTTTGGGAGGGACTTCATCAGGGATTTCTCGAAGGGAGGGAAGCCGTTCTGCCTGTCGATCAGCTTCAAGGCTCCCCACAAGCCAGCCACTCCGGATCCACGCTTTGATCACGTCTACAAGGGCAAGACCTTCAAGAAGCCGGACAACTACGGAAGGGAGAACGGGGAACATTTCTCGAAGCAGAGCCGGATGGGGCGACAATATGAACGTTTCGAAAGCTGGGGTTACAAGGATCAGTATGACGAGGTCATGGCCACCTACCATCAGCAGATCCACGCCATCGATGTGGCGCTTGGCATGATCCGGGATGCGCTGGACGTGGCGGGGACAGCAGGCAACACGGTTATCATCTACACCTCCGACAATGGTTTCCTCTGTGGCTCCCATGGCTACGGCTCCAAGGTGCTTCCGTACGAGGAGGCCTCAAGGGTTCCCCTGATCATCCACGATCCGAGGCATGCCTCCAGCGGCAAGGGGCTGCGGTGTTCCGAACTGACCGGCAACATTGATTTCCTGCCGACCATCCTTGAGCTGGCGGGCCTGGACGTGCCGGAAGGAATCGACGGGCGGAGCCTGCTGCCGCTCCTCGACGATCCATCAAGGCCGATTCATCAGTCCCTGCCGCTGATCAACGTATGGGGGCCAAGGCAGGTGCACAGTCTCGCGGTGGTGACCAAGGAGTGGAAATATGTCTACTGGCCTTATGGAGGAGCGGGGTTCGACCCGACCGAGGAGCTGTTCCAGGTCGGTGCTGATTCGCTTGAATTGAGGGAACTCTCACACGATCCGAGCTACCTGGATGACCTGACCCGCATGAGGGGTGGTTACGATTCGCTTGTCCAGCGCTGGAAGAAAGAGGCTGTCAGTCACAACAACTACCGGCCTTTCGGAATCATTTTCGACAGGAAGCAGGACTGGGAGAAGAAGGCACGCCTCTACCGATGAACCTGGTCCGGCATGACTCCAAAGGCCTGAAAACCAGCATGTTTTGGGTTTACCGGAGGACTTGCTTTAGTCATCTTTCGAACAATGTCCGAACTCGGTGAAACCCGTCTTTTTAGTGGCCTGCTCGCAGAGGAGCTGGCGACGATCGCGCAGACAGGTGAAATCCGAGCCTACAAGGAGGACGACACGATCTTCACC
>CAZKNW010000620.1:0-2700 GCA_964554035.1 uncultured Verrucomicrobiota bacterium | reverse complement strand
GCGGAGATGGCCCTTGCGATGGCCTTGGCGAGAAGGGTCTTTCCAAGTCCGGGAACATCCTCGAGGAGGATGTGGCCTCCTGAGATCAGGGAGAGCACTGCGTGCCGGATGACCTGTTCCTTACCGAGGAACACCTTGGCGATCTCGTTGATGAGCGAGTGCGCCTTGTTGGCGGAGCTTGCGATAGTGACTTCTTCCACGCTGTCCATGTGGGCGGGATGCTAAAAGGCGCTGTGCAAATGGCAAGCGCCCTCCTCGAAACCTGTCGACGAGGATGTTTCTGGCTGGCGAAGCTCGCGTGGGTCGCGTAAACCCTCCCCATCCATGAAACACCTTTCCAAGTACCTTTGTCTTTTGTTGGGGCTGGCGCTGTTGAATCCCATGTTTCTGCTCCGGGTCGAGGCGCAGTCGGCCGCGTCGGGGTTTCAAATTCCTGCCACCGATGACGGGCTTCCCGGAGAGGGACCCATCCGTCGCTATGAGTGGTTCAAGCGGTTGTGGGAGAGGAAGAGATCCCAGTGGGCAAAGGACGTCACCAAGGACCAGGGAGCCCTTGTGTTTCTTGGTGATTCCATCACGCAGGGATGGGGGCCGGAGATGAAGGGAATGTTTCCCGGCGTCAAGGTCGCCAACCGGGGAATCAGCGGTGATACGACCCGGGGAGTCCTGATCCGGATGAAGGAGGACGTCTTGAGCCTGAACCCGTCCGGGGTCGTGCTGTTGATCGGAACCAACGACCTTGAGGAAGGGGCCGCCCCGGAGATCATTGCGTCCAATCTGGGACTGATCCTGTCAGAGCTGAAGAAACATGATTCATCGATGCCCATCGTCTTGAGCCTGGTCTTTCCAAGTTCGGCCTCGAAGAAGCGTCCGGCGGACAAGATCCAGAAGATCAACGAGCTTTACCTCGCGCTGGTAAAGGGAGACGAGCAGGTCACCCCGGTGGAAACCTGGCGTCTTTTCGCCAACGAGGCAGGGGACGCGGTGAAGGCTGAATTTCCAGATTTGCTCCACCCCAATGATGCCGGCTACAGGAAGTGGGCAGCTGCCCTGAAGCCCATCTTGGCCACCGAGGGCTTTCTGGAGAAGGAGGCGGATGTCTTTACGCCGGAACCGGGCTTCCGGATGCTGTTCAACGGCAAGGATCTGACGGGTTGGGGCTTCCGTGAAAAGAAGACGTTGAAGAAACAGGAGCAGTTCGACGGGAAGAAGGCCAGCGGAGACGGACGGTACGAAGCCATCCATGGTCGGTTGGTGGTCACGACCCCGCCTGAATATCGAAGGATCCAGCAGCTTTGGACGACCGAGGAGTTCGGCAGGGACTTCACCCTCAAGCTTGAGTTTCGTGCGACCCCTTATGCCGACAGCGGTGTCTTTGTCCGCAAGCCGCAGTTGCAGTGTCGTGATTATCCGCTGGCCGGTCCCTATACCGACCTCAAGGGCTACAAGGCCCAGGATTGGAATGAACTGGTGATCCGGGTGCGTGGAAACCTTGCCCATTGCACCTGTAACGGCGAAATCCTCAATGAAGCCATGAAACTGCCCGCTTCAGGTCCCATCGGCCTGGAAGGAGACCGTGGTCAGATGGAGTATCGGCGGATCCGCATCCGGATGGACTGAGGCTGAAGGATGAATGCTGCAACCCTCAAGATCATGATCAATGCGACCTACGACTACTTCGTGAAGCTGGGTGACTGGCACAAGGACGAGGCAGGAGTTGAGGCGGTGATGAAGGTGAAGGACCAGATGGTCGCCGATGTGGAGGCGATTGACGGCAAGGCAGGGAAGGATGAGCTTGAGGAATGCTGCAGGCGCTGGAGGGCGATGAGGATTGAGTTCGGCGAAGAGGCGGTTTATCCGCCTGACATGTTCATCGAAAGCGTCTGCCAGGTGATCGAAATCTCATGACGATCCTGCTGGCTGACGGCCTCATTCCGTGATCTGCCCAAGGATGTCTGCCAGAGGTTCCAGCGAATCTTTCGAAATGAATCCATTGGCCCCCGCCTTGGTTGCCTCGTTTCGATGTTCAGGGTTGTTGGATCCGGACAGGACATAGAAGGGTATGCTGGGAGTCATGTCCTTGCTCAGCGCAAGGGCTTCCTTGAGATCCAGAATCGGCAGGGAATAATCACAGAGGATCGCGTTCCAATCCTGCTTCTTGAGTGCCTTTTTGAGGGACTCGGCTGTTGAGACTCTTTCCAATTCCACGTCGAAGTCGTTTCTCTTCAGGAAGTGAAGAAGAAGGTAGGCATCGTCAGCGCAATCTTCGACGAGGAGAATGTTGAGTGCTTTCCCCATGGGTGGGTTTCAATCTAGATCGACTGCTGTACACGTTCATTGATCGTGAGCCAGTAGTGACCCAGATGTCGTACGGATTCTTCAAATTCGTCAAAGCTGACGGGTTTCCTCACATAGCTGTTGGCTCCGAAGGAGTAGCTTCTTGTGATGTCCTCAGCCTGATTGGAGGTGGTCAGCACGACCACGGGAACCAGGGAATGACTGTCGCTCGACCGGATCTGCTGGAGAAGTTCCAACCCATCCACCTTTGGGATCTTCAGATCGAGCAGGATCAGGGCAGGGAGGCGCCAGGATCCCTCCCGATGGGCCGTGAGAAACTCGAGGGCTTCCTCCCCATTCCTTTTGACCTCCACGTGATTGTCGACGCCACATTTCTTGAGGGCCATGAGTGCCAGTGCCTCG
>CAZKNW010000619.1:0-2706 GCA_964554035.1 uncultured Verrucomicrobiota bacterium | reverse complement strand
GCTTCTCCTTTCCGCCTCGGCCCTTATTGCAGGGAAGAAGTCCGGAACCTTGGATGTCATCTGGATCGATGTGGAGGGCGGTGGCGCCACCCTGATCGTGACCCCCAACGATGAATCCGTCCTCATCGACTCCGGCAACCCGGGAGGGCGCGATTCCCAGCGCATCCTCAAGGCCATCAAGGAGGAGGCCGGGCTCGATCACCTCGACCACCTGATCACCACCCACTTTCACCTCGATCACTTTGGTGGCGCTGCAGAAGTCGCCGCAGAGCTTCCCATCCACCATGTCTGGGACAACGGCATTCCCGAACGCAATCCCGACAACCGCCCGAACGACACACGCTTCCCGCTCATGATCAAGCCCTACCGGAGCATGAAGGTGGGACAACGCCACGTGATCCGGCCCGATGACATCCTGCCGTTGGCCCAGCCTGCCAACGGCACTCCCTTCCAGCTTCGCTGCATCGCCGCCAACCAGGTCTTCTCCACGAGAAAGCCCGCCGTTCCTGACAATCAAAAGTGCCAGGACATCAAGCTCAAGCAGAAGGACCGCTCCGACAACGCCAACAGCGTGGTCATGATCATGGAGTTCGGACCCTTCAGCTTCTTTGACGGCGGCGATCTTTCTTGGAATGTGGAAGGAGAACTCGCCTGTCCCAACAACATTGCCGGCACCGTGGATGTCTACCAGGTGAACCATCATGGCCTCGATGCCAGCAACAATCCTTTGCTGGTCCATTCCCTAGCCCCAACCGTCTCCGTCATGGCCAACGGCACTCGCAAGGGCTGTGGACCGGAATCCTTTGCCGCCCTCGCCTCCAGCCCAGGCATTCAGGCCATGTACCAGGTCCACAAGAACCTGCGCGAAGACAGCGAGAACAACACCTCCAAGGACTACATCGCCAACTTCGAGAAGGACTGTGACGCCCACTTTATCAAGATGAGCGTTGCCCCGGATGGAAAGAACTACACGATGTCCATACCGGCCACAGGCCACAAGCGGACCTTCCAGACCCGCCTCAACCACCTTCGCTAGGATCGCCTCGTGAAGCGCTTCTTCACCGGTGACTTCATCAAGGCCGAGCTTCTCGTGACCATGCTCGAGAAGCACGGGATCGAGGCCGAACTCCAGTTCGCCCACGAGCCCATGGAGGACGGCGCAGATGAGTTTTCAAGAGAGAGCATCGTCAGCATCCCCGAAAGCGAATACGACCGCGCCTATCAGCTCTTCTATCAGGATTCCGGGGACGAGCTTTAAGATGTTCTCACACCATGGCTCCAGCCTTGGAAGCCAGCTCTTTCTCCCTTAGACAAGGAACGGTAGATCAACCGTTCCTGAAGGTTTGCCCAGGACATCATCGATAAAACCATCCATGCAATCCTTCGTTTTTTTGGACATGATTTTCTGGATTTGAAGGATGTCCTGCTGGCAGATCATCAATGGCGCTGTTTCGGTGAACAGGAGATCAGGCCCGTCGCACAAAGCCACGAGTTGTTTCCATTCAGGGCCATCGGAAGGCTGATTGCAAAAGATGCAGTGGGAAATCCAGGGAGTATGATCGAGGCCATGCAGAGCAATCAGATTGGGTTTCCGGGTCTCAATACAGACCCTTTCCTCAAAGTAGTGCTTGAGGGTGCGCAAAGAACCCTCAGAAAACTCACTTCTGACGCCAAGCTGGCATGGAAGACAGAAGGCCAATTCAAACACGACCTCGTTCCTTTCGATCGCCTTCTCGATCAAATACTGTGTTCCATCCTCAAGGAGGTGGCGGTCACAGATGCAACATCTCTCAAAAAGACTGTCAGTTGCGAAAGACTGAAACTCCGCAGGAACAGGAATGAATTCTGGGATAAGTTCTTCTTCGTCTGACATGGTTTCAGGGGATGATTAACTGAGGTCTGAAACATGTTCGGTTCAAATCCACCTGCCTGATCGTTCCCTGAGGAAGTCCAGCTGGTCAATTGGCAACTTCCAACCTTGGGCCATTGAGAGGGGCTCTTGTCATCATTGACCGACTTCATTTGGCAAAGTGCCTACGACCATCATTTCGGCATTCATCACCTACCCCGTCCCCGACCCGCAAGGTTCCTATTATCCACCACACCCCAGTAGCCACCGATGATATGCGGGAACTGTCCTGGAGTGACGTGGTAGTGCCAGCCGCGTTCCTTGTCGTGATGGACGTTGAAGTCGTTGAGGGGATTCTGCGTGGAGACCTTGGCCATGACTCCCTTTGACTCGTAGGGACCATAAACGGGAATGCCATCGAAGGCGAAACCGATGACCGGGGAGTGGGCCTCGCCATCATCGGTCCAAGGCGTCTTCACGCAGACGGGATACTTGTGGTAGTGATACTCGTCCTTGGGAGAAGGATGGCCACAACATCGATCCAGTCTCCAGACGGCATCCTCCTCTGCAATGTGATCAAAAGGGTTGAAGAAGATCACGCCGTTGATCGCCAGGCCGATCGGCCCCATCGGAAGGGCCCGGTTGGCATTGCCTTCCGTCATGGCGGTCCGTTCATGGTTCACCTTGGGCTCGAGAGCGATGTAGTAGGTGCTTTGCTGTTCCTGGATGTAGTTGGGATTGCCATCAAGGCTTCGCCAGACATCAGGGAAGAAGGCGGTGGGATGGTTCGGAAGGTTCCTCGTGTGCACGACCAGATGGGTCTCGGCCCGATCGACGTCGCCTTCGACGTCACCCGG
>CAZKNW010000618.1:0-2712 GCA_964554035.1 uncultured Verrucomicrobiota bacterium | reverse complement strand
CACGCTTCCCCTGACCATCCGGTTCATCCTCGAGCGGCTGGACCTGCAGAAGAAGCACCTCTTGCTGGAGCAGCAACTCCTTGAGAACCAGAAACTGGAAAGCCTGGGTGTGATGGCAGGAGGCATCGCCCACGACTTCAACAACATCCTCGCGGGCATCATGGGGAGCGCAGGCCTAGGCAAGACAGACCTGCCCGAAGACTCGCCCGTCCAGCTCCACCTGGATACCATCATCGAGTCAGTCCTCAGGGCGTCCGAGCTCTGCAAGCAGATGCTGGACTACTCCGGGGATGGCCAGACCAAGAAGCAGCTGATCTCCCCGACCCCTTTCCTGAAAAGCATCTGCTCCAGCTATGAGGGCAAGGCAGAGACCGGAGACTACACCTTCACCCACCAAGTTGACGATGCCCTCCCCCAGATCGTCGGAGACGAGGGCCAGTTGCTCCAGTTGCTGAAGCACATTCACGCAAACGCCGTCGAGGCCATCGCCGAAAAGGAGGATGGCCAGATTCATCTCCACGCCACGGTCGAGCATTCCCAGGACGACCTGGCGAACTTGTTCATCACGATTCGTGACAACGGTGTGGGAATGAGCAAGGAGGTCGCATCCAAGGCCTTCGAGCCCTTCTACACCACCAAGTTCCAGGGCCGCGGCCTGGGTCTGGCAGCGGTCCAGGGCATCGCGCGTGGACTCAAGGGCAAGGTCCGGATCGAATCAACACCCGGTGAAGGGACCCTACTTGTCCTGAACATCCCCCTCGCGAGTCCCAACACGACCCACAAGACCCGGCCGAGGCCGGGAGGGGATTCCATGGTCAAGATCCCCAAGGACGGAAGCGTCCTGCTGATCGATGATGACGACCATCTCCGCGAGATCTGCAAGCGCTGCCTGATCAAGTGGGACATGGAGGTCCTCGAGGCCAGCGGGGGAATCGATGGGATCAGGATCTACAAGGAGAACTTCACCCGCATCGCCTTCGTACTGCTGGATGTCACCATGCCCGACCTTCTCGGGGATGAGGTCTTCGCAAAGCTGCGCGAGCACGATCCCGAACTTCCCGTCATCTTCATGAGCGGCTTCAATCCCACCGACCCGGTCAAATACGCGATCGGCCAGGGTCATGCCGAATTCCTCGCAAAGCCCTTCCGGATCAACGATCTCAAGGAGGCCATCGAGAAGGTCACATCAGACCGGGTCTAAAAAAAATCCCCGTTCCCGAAACGGGAACAGGGATCGTGTCAAATTCCTTCGGAAGGTGGATCAATACTTCACACCCTGGTCGATCCAGGCGCGAATCAGGGAGATCTCTTCCTTGGTCAGGGCATACTTTTCCTTCGGAGGCATCTCCATGTCCTCAACCAGGCGTGCCACATAGTGGACAAAGATGCTCTTGGCACTGTTTCCTGGAACAATCGCCGCCTCATCGCTCGAGCCGCCCTTGATGGCGTCCTCACGCAGGTCGACGCGGTACTTGCTCTTTTGCTTGTCGGGACCGTGACAATCAATGCACTTGTCCTCGAGGATGGGCTTGATGTCCTTTGCGTAGTCGATCTTCTTCTTGGCGGCAGGAGGAAGCTTGCTGGCATCTCCAAGCTCAGCCGTCAGAACACCACCGGTCAGGCCCAGGCCCAGAATCGATATCAGAATGGCTTTGGTTACTTTCATAGGGATTCAGTGTTTCGAAACGTTCCGTACTTAAGTCTACGACGCCCCCCGGGTCAAAATAATTCAAAATCCGATGGGCAACCTCCTCTATTGGAGCGTAAACACATCACCCTGCATCGGAAAAACCACATTAGGATTGGTCGTAAGCAGGTTTCCTTTGAAACTTCCACCTGAGGAACTACTGAACGAAAGGCTGAAAGTCCCATAGACAATGGGAAAACCACTGATGTTCAGACTGCCATCCAGATTCATGATTAAGTAACCTCGGTAGGCCTCCTGCTGGAATTGGTACCCGGTCATCTGAAAATCCTGCCCTTGCACCGTAGAGACGGCATACCTTCCGGAATTCGTACCAGAGAAAAGGGCTGTGAACCCAAAACCATTCATGGTGTTCAACTGCAGCGTATTTCCAAAAACCGAATAGGGAGTCTGAATTTCGATGGGATAAACAATCTTGCCCACACTAAAGAATCGTCGGTCTTGCCCACTGATAATCGAGGAGACATCGAACGGCTGATCGACCGGTTCAGAGATGTAAAGCAACCGTCCGGACCTCGGTGTCCAGGTCTGGAAGTCGGAGGTGTGGAAGACGAAGAACTCGGTATCATCCGTCAGGTCGAAGTTGATCTGGGCGCTGGAACCCGAGATGGAAAAGGTGGGCTGGGCATCGAGCACCTGGGGAAGCCCCTGGTCATCCACGTCGAAGATCTGCGCGGCAGTACCGTTCCTGGTGATGGTGATCGACTCAATCACATCGCCCTGCTGGACCGAGTTCATGTCGGACTGACCGGAAACCACGCGCCCAAAGACCGAGTGCACGTCATCCAGATGGGGAGTGGCATCGAGTGTGATAAAAAACTGACTCCCATTGGAATTGGGACCACTGTTGGCCATCGACAGCACGCCCGCCGCGTCGTGCCTCAGCGTCTGATCGAACTCATCGGGAAAGGTATACCCCGGCCCGTCCGTCCCCTGCCCGTTTGGCGAACCACCCTGGATGACAAATCCGGCGATCACCCGGTGCAAGACGATTCCGTCGTAGAAAG
>CAZKNW010000617.1:0-2715 GCA_964554035.1 uncultured Verrucomicrobiota bacterium | reverse complement strand
AAGTATCTGAGTGTCGCCGCTAAGGAGAACATTCCTGAGGCACTTTTCCTCATGGGAAGGATGAATGCCAATGGCGATGGTGTGCCCAAGGATGACTTTGAAGCCTACCGCTACTACGAAATGGCTGCGAAGCGTGGTCATCTCGGAAGCATGAATGAACTCGGTTACATGGCAGATCGTGGCATCGGGACAGAACAGAGCGATGCGAAGGCCTATGACTGGTACAAGAAGGCTGCGGAGAACGGCTACACCATTTCCCAGCACAACCTTGGTGTGATGTATCTGAACGGACGCGGAGTTGCCAAAGATCAGGACAAGGCGGTTGAGTGGTTCAAGAAGTCGGCTGAAGCTGGCAACGTCCGGTCGCAGGCTGAGCTGGCCAAGATCTATGAGATGTCCGAAAAGGGACAGGAGTCGGATGCGGAGGCATTCAAGTGGTACAAGGAAGCCGCGGAACGCGGTGTTACTTCCGCCCAGAACAAGCTGGGCTTCTTCTATGACCGTGGAATTGGGGTCAAGGAAGACAACAACGAGGCCTTCAAATGGTATCTCAAGGCCGCTGAAGGTGGTTTCGTGATCGCCCAGTATAACGTCGGCGTCATGTATGCGAATGGGATCGGGATTGAAAAGGATCCCGCCAAGGCGGCACAGTGGTTTGAGACGGCTGCCGCCAACGGCAGCCTGGCCGCCAACACCGAGGCGGGAATCCTTTATAGTCGCGGCAGTGGAATGAAGAAGGATGGAGCAAAGGCGGAGAAGTATCTTTCCAAGGCTGCCAATGCAGGAATTCCGAATGCCCAGATGACGCTGGGTGTCCTTCTGACGCAGGGAGATCTCATCCAGAAGAATTACGTCGAGGCCTACAAGTGGTTCAATCTGGCGGCTGCCTCGGGAATGACCAATGCGATTTCCAACCGTGAATATGTCAAACAGCACATGACGAAGGAGGAGATCAGCAAGGGGCAGGCGCTTGCCGCAGAGTTCAAGCCCAAGCAGTGATCATCTTTTGATCTCAACAAGGCGTCGGCGGCCCATTCCGTCGGCGCCTTTTTTTGTGAACGACAGCCTGGCTTTGTCGTCGATGAAGCACGTGATGCTTCCCTGGTTTGAGGTGCGATGGAAGGGAACGCCAAGCTCGGTCATGGTTGTTGCGAGCCGCTCCTCGATGTTTGGCGACATCCGGGTGCCCGAGTCATGCACGAGAAGAAGGGAGGGTTGGAGCTGTTCGATGAAGGCCATGGATGGGGGGAGGTGGTCGCTGTCGATGGAAGAGATCAGGATTTGGGCCTTCAGGGAGGGGTAACGCAGAAGCAGTTGTCGTTGCCCTTCGCGGTTCAGGTCGCCGGTCATCAGGATCTGGGTTCCCTTCAACTCGACAAGAAGACAGAGGACCGAATCATCCGCCCTCGTGGCGCTGGGGGAACCCGTTTCCAAGGGAAAGACAAAGGAAAGGGGAGATGTCTCCAAGCCGTATTGTTCGAACAAGGCAACGGCCGTACGGTAGGCTGAGGAACGATATGGTCCCATTGGCTTGATCACGGATTGGACGGGGAGATGGGTGAGGATGGATTCGGTGGCTTCCACGTGTGCAATGTCGCCGTGGGTCAGGACCAGTGCATCGAGTTTCTGGATGGATCTTGCACGAAGATCCGACAACAACCCTTCCGCCTCCCGGTTCCGTCCCGGATCGATGAGTAGATGGTTCCCGTCAACCGATAGGATGGTGGTGCCCGCCTCGTTGGCGTAGAGGGTGAAGCAGGGTTTGGAATTCCACGAGACAAGGTGGCTGACGAACAAGACAATGCCCAGCACAGCCACCCAGAAGGAGGGCGTGGGGAATGATCCAGGTTTGGACACTTCCCTGAAGATTCTGAGTATGGAGATCCATGCCATCAGACTTAGGAAGGGTGAGATCGCGAGTGTGGCGATGGTGGCGCCTGGCAGGCGGTCCGCAAGGGATCCGGTGAAGATCAGGGACTTCATCCAGAACCAAGCGCCATGGTTGAAGGCGATGGAAATGAAGTCCAATTGGAGCGCCGCTGCCAGCAGGCTGCCGAAGCAGCTCATGAGACAAAGGGTGCCCATCAGGATCGATGGGACATTCAAAAGGGGCGAGTAGATGGGAAAGTAGTGAAAATGGAATGCGGTAAAGGGCAAGGATCCAAGCCAGCAGACGATGGACAGAAGTAGTGTCCCGACAAACCAACGAAGTAGCGTGGTGATCGCCCTTTCCACGAGTCGGGTGATCGTCGGCTTTTCTGATTTAGGCAAAAGGGGATTTCCTGCCTGGATGGAAACAACCAGCCTTTGAATGGCTGGTGCGGCCTCTGCGATCGCGAAGACCACGCCGAAGGAAAGCTGGAAACCCGGGAGGTAGAGCTGGTTCGGGTCGAGGACAAGAATGATGAGGGCGGAGGCTGAAAGCGTGTTGATGAGGTTCCCGGGACGGTTCAGGCACCAGCCGAGGGTGAGGACAGTGGCCATGATCGCGGCGCGGATGGCGGAGGTCTGGTTGCCGGTGGCGACGACGTACCACCAGATCAGTGGAATCGCCATCAGCGCACGGATCCATCGACGCTGAATGATGAGGGCAGCGAGCTGAATCAAGACAAAGGTGATCAGCCCGATATGAAGTCCACTGATTGCTATTAGATGTGTTTTGCAACCTTTTAAGCCAAAAGCACAAAACCCCAAGAAAAAGCGGGCTTTCTCCTT
>CAZKNW010000616.1:0-2724 GCA_964554035.1 uncultured Verrucomicrobiota bacterium | reverse complement strand
TCCACCTTGGTTACCCTGACCTTCAGGCGATCTCCCAGTGCGATCACTTTCTTCCGGTGCTTGCCGACCAGGGCCATCTTCAGGGGATCATAGACGTAGAAATCATCCTCAAGCGAAGAAGACCGGATCATGCCGGACATCCCGAGATCCACCGCCTCAACAAAGAATCCCATGTTTCTCACGTCGCTGACAATACCTTCGTAGGTTTCACGCCTTCCCGACATCAGCTGTTGCTCGAGGTGCATGAGCAGCTTGATGCGCTTGCTGTCCATCTCCGCATCGGCGGAATTGCGCTCTGTGAAACTGATGTGATCCGCGGCCTGCGTCAGTTTCTTCAGGGGAAAGCTGGACTTGGTGAAAAGCACCTGGTGCGCAATGAGATCCGCATAGCGGCGGATGGGCGAGGTGAAATGTAGGTAGTCCGCCTTGGCAAGACCGTAGTGCCCGATGGGTTCCACAGCATAGCGGGCACGCTTGAGCGAACGAAGAAAGGCGATGCGGAGCACCGGCGCAGCAGGGTGTTCCTTGAGCTTCCTGATGGCCCGCTGCGCGGCCTTCTGGTTGCGGATCTCACCCACCTTGATGCCCAGCGCTTCCATCTTTCCGGCGAACTCATCCAGTTTCTCCGGATCCGGATCCTCATGCACACGGTAGATGGCATTCTTCCTCCGTTTCCTCAGTTCCGCAGCCACGGCCTCATTGGCAAGCAGCATGAACTCCTCGATCAGCTGGTGGGACTCGTCATTCTCGACCTTGATCACTTTGTCCAGCTTTCCATCCTTATCCAGGATGATCTTGTTTTCCGGCGATTCGAGCTCAAGGGCACCAGAACGGAAACGGGCCCTTCTCAACATCTGTGCCAATCGGTTGGCATCAAGCAGCATGTTCTCGATCTGGGTCTCCGGCTTCTTGGATCCGCTGAGGTAATCGAACGCCTCCTCGTAGCTGAAACGACGCTTGGAATGAATGACCGCTGAATAGAACTGCACATCCTCGATCTGTCCGCTGGTCCCGATAAGGAACTCGGCGCATTTGGACAAACGGTCGACCTTGGGATTGAGCGAGCAGATGCCATTGCTGAGCTTCTCAGGCAACATGGGGATTACACGATCCACAAGGTAGGTGGAATTACCCCTGGCACGGGCCTCGTCATCGAGCGCTGTCCCCGGCTTCACGTAGTGGGAGACATCGGCAATGTGCACCCAGAGTCTCCAGCGCCCGTCCTTCTCCTTCTTCAGGTAGAAGGCATCGTCGAAGTCCTTGGCGTCGAAGGGATCGATGGTGATGACATCATGGTTCCGGCAATCCTTGCGTCCCTTGAGGTCCCCTTCCGTGACCTTGTCAGGGAGCCGGTCCACCTCGGCCAGCACGTTGGCTGGAAACGACTTGTTCAGGTCGTAGTGGCTGAGGATTGAAAGCATGTCGACCCCGGGATCATCCGGCCTCCCAAGGCGCTCCATGATCTTGCCCTCAGGCGGTTGGTGCCGGGAAACCCAGTCCTCGATCTCGATCAACACCTTGTCGCCCGGACGACTGAAGTTCTTGCCATTACCCTTTCGTGGGGCATCCACGAAGATGTCGAGGGGGATCCTCGGGTCGTCCGGAATCACGAAATAGTAATGGTCGGACCGCTTCAGGGTACCGACCACGCGGGTCCTTGCCCGCTCGAGCACCTGGATGACCTTGCCGCTGGGGCCATCATTCGGCTTTCCCCTGCGCCGCTTGACCCGCCAGATCGGCTCTTCAATGAGGCGCACGAGGACCCGGTCATGTAGCATGGCCGTACTGGTGTGGTTGGGGGCGATGTCCACCGGCGGATGACTGGCGTCATCCGGATAGAGGGTCCCTGCACCGCTGCGATGAATCTGGATGCGCCCCACCACGAGATCCGCCACATCCGGGAGTGAGTAACGATTCCCTTTGATCCGCACGATCTGACCACTCCGGGTCAGGTCGCTCAGCAACTGGGACACCTCATGAACCTCTGGAGCACGTATCTTGGAAGCGATCTCCTCACAGGTCATGGGCACGTAGTTTTTCCTGCTCAACAGCCGGACAATCTTATCTTCGTAATCCATGTATTGACATAAACCTTCGCTGCCTACCGATGCCAAAGGAAGGAAAAAGAAGAAAACCTACCTTTTGGTAAGCCCTATTTGCCCTGGAGTTTGCGGATAAGGAAATGGGTCGAACTGGCATAGCCCTCGATCTTCGGACCATCCTTGTACTGGACATGACACTCAATACCGAGCTTGTCCATCGCTTCCTTCAGCTTGATGCCAAGACGCGGATGATGAACCCAGAGGCCGGGAGAGGAATTCTCATCGATCGGGACATCACCCCCTCCATAGGAAAGATAGGAAGGCACTTGATCCTCCTTGTCCAGGTGAGTGATCGGAGAGGCTTTCTCAAAGAGGCTGAGAAGCACATCGCTGTATTCAATCTCACCCTCGGACGGAATTCCGAAGAGCGGGCGCAGGGCCGGATGCTCCTTGAGCGGCGTCCCGCCAAACCATTTCCTGAAGGTCCTGGGATCCAGCGTGCTCTGTCCCGCTGACGGTGCGATGGCGGTCAGGCGTGTTGATTCACGGAGGACCGGGTCCTCATTGTCAGGATCGGCCAGGTCATCGTGGAATGCCAGCCACATCGACATGCAGGCGCCCGCGGATCCCCCGGTGGCGGCGATGCGCCTCTTGTCGAGATGATACTCCTCGGCATGATGCC
>CAZKNW010000615.1:0-2725 GCA_964554035.1 uncultured Verrucomicrobiota bacterium | reverse complement strand
GGCTTTCGAAGGGACTTCAGGTTTACTCGATCGCGATCACCCTCGTGGCAATGGTGCTTTTCCAGCAACTCTGGAGCAGAAGAAGAGACTCGGGGAGCGAGACCACATGCTGAATCTACTGATCAGATTCTCACTGGCCCAACGGGCCATGATCCTAGCGGGTTCCATCGCCTTGCTTGCGCTTGGGGTCTTCAAGGCGAAGGAACTTCCCGTGGACGTCCTTCCCGACCTGACGAAGCCCACCGTCACCCTTCTGACCGAATGCCCGGGCTATGCTCCCGAGGAAGTGGAAACCCTTGTTACTGTTCCGTTGGAGAATGCCCTGATGGGCGTAACGGGTGTATCCAGGCTGCGCAGCGTCAACGACATTTCACTTTCCCTCATCTTCATTGAGTTCGACTGGGATACGGACATTTACAAGGCGCGCCAGTTTGTTCAGGAGCGCCTGGCAGGAATGAGCAGCACCCTGCCTGAAGGAATCTCCCCCTACATGACGCCGGTTTCTTCCCTTATGGGAAACATCCTTCTGATCGGCATGGCAGATCCCGAAGGCATCCTTTCACCTCGAGACCTGAGATTGGCCGCGGATTGGGAGGTCGCCCTTCGGCTGAAGGCCATCCCTGGCATAGCTGAGGTCCTCGCTATGGGTGGTGGGGTCAAGCAAATCCACATTCAACCTCAACCGGAGGCCATGCTTGCTCTTGGAGTCAACTTTGAACAAATCCGGGAAGCCGCCTCGAAGTCCGTCAAGAACACGACGGGAGGATTCATGGCGGAGCAGGATGCGGAGATCATGGTACGAAACCTGGCCATGACCACCGACCTTGATGCCATTGCCTCCACAGTGGTTGCCCACGAAGGTGATCGAGCCATTCTGATCAAGGACGTAGCCAATGTCATCTGGGATGTGGAGCCCATGCGGGGAGACGCAGGCCTCGGTCTGGCATCCCCTGAAGGCGAAGACGGCAGGAGGGGATACCAAGGGATCGTATTGAGCATCACCAAGTCACCCGGGTTTGATACAGTCGACCTGACCCGCAAAGTGGAAGAGGCGATTGCTGAACTGAACGAGTCACTCCCACCCAGCATACGATTCGAGACTCTGTATCGGCAGGCCGACTACATCGGGCTATCGATCAACAACCTGGAGGAGGCCCTGAGGGATGGAGCCATCATGGTCTCCATCATCCTCTTCCTCTTTCTTCTGAACATCAGGGTGACGCTCATCACACTTACGGCCATTCCGATGTCCCTCGGAATCACGATCGTCGTCTTCGACCTCTTCAATCTAGGGGTGAATTCCATGACGCTGGGAGGACTGGCCATCGCGATCGGGCTGGTGGTGGACGATGCGATCGTCGACGTCGAAAACGTTTTCCGCCGCCTCAAGGAAAACGCTTCAAAGAAGGAACCCAAGCCCCGCCTTGAAGTGATCGCATCCGCTTCTGCGGAAGTCCGGTCCTCGATTTTTTATGCGACAATTCTGATCATCCTCGTCTTTCTTCCCTTGATGGCCCTCAGCGGGCTCGGGGGACGATTGTTCTCACCGGTGGCGATAGCAACCATCGTCAGCATGGCTGCCTCGTTCATCGTCTCCCTGACCTTGATTCCAGTCCTGAGCTACTACCTGCTCAAGCCCAAGCCAGAGAAGGACGGCACCGGAAGCGAAAGTCCCTTCATCAGGCTGCTGAAATGGGGTTTCAAAAATACATGGTTGAGGTTTTCACTTTCCCAACCGCTTCTGCTGTTCACACTGACACTGGGACTGGTGGCTTTCAGTGCCTACACGCTCGCAAGAATGGGCAACGAGTTCCTTCCTCCTTTCAGGGAGCCCAGTTTTGTCGTTGCGACCACTACAGCTCCCGGAACTTCATTGAAGCAGACCCGCAAGGTTTCCAACCGCGCTCTTGACCTGCTCCTGGGGATCGAAGGAATCAAGAATGCAGGCTACCGCATTGGGAGAGCAGAAAAAGGCGATCACGTGGTGCCCGTATCGACTGTCGAATTTGAAGTGGAAGTAGACGAGATGGCAACCCGATCCAGGGAATCCATCAAGGAAGAGATTCGACAGACGATGAGGGGAATACCGGGCACTTTCAGTGCCATCAGCAGTCCCCTGGCCGACCGCATCGGACACATGCTCAGTGGAGTTGCCGCCAAGATCGCCATCAAGGTCTACGGATCCGATCTCGATCAGATCAGAAAGATCGGAGAGGACGTTGTCTCCATCGCACGGTCCATTCCGGGCATGGAAGAAGCAAGGGGCGAACAACAAGCCTTTGTCCCGCAACTCAGAATCGAAGTGGACCGCGAACGTGCCAAGGCCTATGGCGTCACTCCAGGCGCACTCAACGAACAACTGGCAGCCCTGATCGGAGGAGGAAAAGTGGCCGAGATCTATGAAAGCCAACGCGTCTTTGACCTTGTGCTTCGATTGCCCATCAAGTGGCGTGAAGATCCGGCGAAACTGGCCGACCTCTATGTCGAGACCCTCGATGGCAGGCAGATTCCCCTGTCCTATGTCGCCGAGATTCGCACGGCAAAAGGACCCAACACCATTCTGAGGGAAAACACGCTAAGGCGCTACGTCGTCTCCATAAATCCCACCTCTGGTGACCTTGTCTCCCTAGTGGAGCGACTTGAGAAGGAAGTCGATGCACAAATCGATCTTCCCCCAGGCTGCTCAATTTCCTTTGAGGGCGAATACCTTGAACAGCAGAAAGCA
>CAZKNW010000614.1:0-2729 GCA_964554035.1 uncultured Verrucomicrobiota bacterium | reverse complement strand
AAAAGACCGATAAATAGAATCATCTACCCGACCGACTGATACGTGAGAAGGACCACCGAGGTCAGCCGCAAAATCGTGAAGATCAGCTTCCAGCTCGAAAGCCAGACTACCCGTGTCCCCCTGCCCCACAAGATCCTGATGGGCAAGTCGGACAACGAGGGGATCAACGTCATCGTGCTTCGACTGCTCGGTTACCTCATGTTCTTCGGCGAGCACATGCTCATCGACACCCACCTTCACGACCACAACATCCCCTTTGTCCCTGACCTCGTGCGTATGAACTACGAGGGCCATCCCGAGTTCTGGGCCGCGTGTGGTGACTGCAATGCCAAGAAGCTCAACCGGCTTGCCGTGAAAGTGCCTGAGGCCGAAATCTGGGTCCTGCGTCGCTCCCCCGAGGAGGCGGAGAAGATCCACCGCTCCATCACCAAGGCCAAGCTGCGCAAGGGGCGCTACCACGTGATCGGCTTCCAGCCCGCGATGATCGACCACCTTGAGGAACTGCTCACCAGCCGCAACGAGATCTTCTGGATGCCCGCCGAATTTGAACCGCCCCAGATCCAGCTCGACTTCAACGGCCACTGGATCGACGAGACCTTCACCCTTCTGCACTACTAGAAACATGGACCAGAACCAGGCCATCGAACAGATCAAGGACGCCTGTGCCAACATCGCGCGGGAGATGATGCGCATCAATCCGGTGATCGGAAAAATCGGAGACAAGGAAGTGGAGTCCAAGCTCTATGAGACCGTCTACCAGGCCACCTCCAACATCGAGGTCATCAAGAAGACCGTCATCAAGTTCCAGGGCCGCGACGACAGCGGACTGGTATGATGGTTGAACCACAGAGATCAAAGAGATTTCTCTATGATGGGCTTGGGGGAATCCCTAATGCCAAACGACACTCGTAGCCGCCTTTGCCAAAAGGTGCCTCCAAAAATCAACCATGAAGGACATGAAGAGCATGAAGAAAAATCTCTGTGCCTCTCGGTGCCCTCTATGGTGAGAACTACTCCAGGAAGTCCTTCGGCATCTCCTTCTTCTCCTCCTCCGGTGTCTTGACCGGATCCCTGAGCGGCTCGCTGTAGATGGCGACCGAGAGTCGATTTCCGGTCTCCTTCGCCTTTTCCCAGTCCGCCACGGAAACCTCCTTTTTCAGTTCCTCCAGCAACTGGCTGGCCCTGACGTTGCCCCGTCCGGCAGCCAACATGTACCAGGCACCGGCCTCGGCAAGGTCCTTCGAGACGCCCTTGCCCTGGTGATGAAAGACCCCGACCGCCTTCTGGGCGAAGGTATCCCGCTGGTAGGCCGCTTCCCGATACCACTTCAGCGCCTGGATCAGGTCCTTGTCCCGACCCAGCCCATGCTCGAGGCAAAGCGCCAGGTTGTGCTGTGCCCTTGCGACCTTGTTGCTGGCCGCCCTCTCATACCAGTCCGCCGCCTCCACCAGGTTGGTCGTGCCTCCCTGGCCCGTGGAGAGGAAGAAGCCGATCTTGAACTGGGCATCGGGATTCCCCTGCAGCGCCGCCCGCTTGAACCACTTGGCGGCATCCTCGTAGGCCCTTCGCTCCTCATACATGGTCGCCACGGAGAGCTGGGCAATGACATCTCCCTCGAAGGCCGCCTGCACCAGGTTTCCCACCGTGGGTCCGGAGTCCTGGGCCTTCACACCCGGCTGGAGCAGGAGCAGGATCGAAAGAGTCATTGGTCCCAGCCGGGACCATCGACTCTCCCAAGCCTTCTGAAAGCACTCATTCATGGGTAAAGCATCCGCGGCAAGGATCGAAAGCAGAAGAAAAATTTTTCAAAAGGGACTTGCGCGACTGCCCGCTTATCTTATGCTCTGCTGCCTCTTACGAGAGCGAGTGTAGCTCAGTTGGTAGAGCACTACCTTGCCAAGGTAGCTGTCGAGGGTTCGACTCCCTTCACTCGCTCCATTTTTTTGTACTTCTACAGGGACGGTTCGAATCTCACCACAGAGCGCACAGAGGACCACAGAGTTCGGATGGCTCAACCATGAAGGACATGAAGAGCATGAAGAAGTTTCTTCCCTGATCGCCTAATCAGGCGATCAGCTCAGGTATGAACTCTCCCCCGACCTGACTCAACTGCTTGAAACGCCCCCCGTGGAAGTAGGTGAGCTTATTGTCATCAAGGCCAAGCAATCGAAGCAGGGTCACGTGAAGATTCTTGAGGGGGTGGACCACATCAACCGCTTCGGCTCCTGTTTCATCGGTGGCACCGACTGTATGTCCGGCATTCACCCCTCCTCCGGCGAACCAGATGGTCATCGCCTTCGGGTTGTGATCCCGACCATAAGCAACACCGCCACGGACACCATTGTCGGGGGTGCGTCCAAATTCACCACACCAGACAATCAAGGTCTCATCCAGCAGCCCGCGATCGTGAAGGTCCTGGATCAACGCCGCAATCGGCTTGTCCACCTGATGAACCAGGTTCCCATGCGCACGCTCGATGTAATCGTGGGAATCCCAGGTGCCGGCATAGAGCTGGACGAAGCGGACGCCCTTCTCGATCAGGCGCCTGGCTAGAAGACACTTCTTGCCAAAGGGATCGGTGGCCTCGCTTCCGATGCCATACATCTCCTTGGTCTTCTGGTTCTCCTTGTCGAGGTCAATGAGGTCAGGCACCTGCATCTGCATGCGGAAAGCCAGCTCATAGTTGGCCATTCTAGCCGCAAGATCCTGGTGCTCCGGATGATGCTCGT
>CAZKNW010000613.1:0-2731 GCA_964554035.1 uncultured Verrucomicrobiota bacterium | reverse complement strand
GATGGAATTGCAGGCCGATCATATTGTCACGTCCAATTGCGGCAACAACAGGGCCACCGTAATCGGTTTCCGCCAGAATGACCTTTTCTTCACCCTGAAACGCATAACCGTGCAGAAAATACACCGCCATGCCATCTTCGCATCCGGTAAAGACCGGGTGGTCCTGGACAAAGGTCAGGCTGTTCCATCCCATATGCGGGATCTTACGGGGCATCAGACCATCCGGGGAAGGGGTGATGGCACTCACGTCTCCAGCCAGCCAACCAAACCCTGGTGTGTTGCCATCCTCAAGACCGCGACTCGCCATCAGCTGCATGCCGACACAAATCCCAAGGAAGGGGCAACCGTCCTGAAGCACACGTCGCTCAAGCGTTTGTGTCATATCCGGCAGGGATCTGATCCCGGCGGCGCAATCAGCAAATGCTCCCACCCCAGGCAGAACCACGTAATCCGCCCGGGCAACTTCGGCAGCATCATCGGTCAATACGGCTTCGTGGCTCAGGCCCGCGTCACGAACCGCCGCCCGAATAGCCTGCATCACCGACTGAAGATTGCCGGAGCCATAATCCACCACCGCGACACGCATGGGTTCAGAGACTCCCCCCAAGGACGCCTTTGGTGGAAGGAACTCGTCCTTCTTCTCGCGCATCCACAGCGGTTGCCTGGCGCAGAGCCCTTGCAAGGGCCTTGAAGCTGCTTTCTATCATGTGATGGCTATTGAACCCGTAGAGAGTTTCAACATGGAGCGTGATCCCGGCCGCCTGGGCAAAAGCCTGGAAAAACTCACGGAATACTTCGGTGTCCATCGATCCAAGCTTCGGCGAGGTCAGCTCAACCTTCCACACAAGCCATGGACGTCCGGAAACATCAACCGCAACCCGGCTTAACGCCTCATCCATGGGCAGATAGCTATGGCCGTAACGTTGAATACCACTGCGGTCACCAACAGCTTCGGCAAACGCCGCGCCAAGAGCCCAGCCGCAATCTTCAACCGTATGATGGGTATCGATATGCAGATCCCCCTCAGCCTTCAGCGTGATATCCATCAAACTGTGGCGGGCCAGTTGTTCCAGCATATGATCGAAAAACCCGACCCCGGTGCTGATGTCAGCGGTCCCACGGCCGTCGATGGCGATAGCGGCTTCGATCCTGGTTTCCTTGGTGGTGCGGCTCACGGCACCTTTTCGTGTTGCAGACTTGGTCATCTTGACTCCCATTACATCAGGGGGAATTCGCCCTCTACCTACCAAGATGCGGAATATATTGCCAGTTTTTTTGGCAATGCCTCACGGTGATCAGAGTTTTTTCTGGCGATCTTCAAGCCATTCGGCCATCAGTCTGGCCTCATCGTCATCGATTCGGGGCAGGATTTCCGCCATCAGATTTGCCGCACGCGTAGCTTCTGGTCCAGATTGAGACGTGTCGATCACCACCCGGACCCGAGATTGTCTGGCCTTTGCCTTAAGCGCTTCGGCCTCATCCCAGATCAGGCCGAATACAGCACAGATCTGATCCACCAGCACCGCCGATGGCTGACCTTTGTGACCATTTTCAAGCTGCGAGATATAGGCCTGGGTGACCCCAAGGGTGCGCGACAGCATCGCCAGGGTGAGCCCTTTTTCCCGGCGAAGTTGTCTGAGCCTTATCCCGAAAGGTGTCATGATCGCCTCAGATTGACATAAAAGGCACCGGCGCCGCCATCCTTGGGTTGCGCCTGGCAATAGGCAATGACCAGCATGTTAAGAGGGGGAGAGTTGATCCATTCGGGAAACTCCTGCCGGATGACGCCGCCTCCTGCGGCACCTTTGCCTGTTATGATAAGCACGTGGCGATGACCGGATGTTGCCGCTTCGTTCAAATACCGCACAAGCCTCGAATGAGCCTTGGCTCGGCTCAACCCATGAAGATCTAGTTTTGAGGTATATCCAGCCTGACCTGATTTGATCGCCCGGGCAGAAGATCGGGAAATACCGCCAAACCCGATTGTGTTGAGATCAGCGGGTTTTATTTCTGGTGCCACGGCAGGATGTGCGGATCTTGCTGTTGGCTCGACTTTGCGCCGGGTTGATTTTGTTTTCTTGGGTTTGTTTTCATCCTGCGCTGGTTTTGCAACCGGCGATGCCACCGACACCCGGCGGCGCAGAATGGGCGTCACGCTGGCGGCAACCCTGCTCCATAAAGAAGCATCATCATCTAGCGGTTTTTTCGCCACGGCGACGCCTCATCGATCAAGAGAAGGTGAAGACGCCGCGGTCCATGAGCACCCAGCACCATGGTGGCCTCGACATCGGCGGTGCGGGACGGGCCGGTGATATAATTCACGGCACGGGGCATTTGCCCAACTTCATCCCGATACGCTCTGAGCTGATCCCAACACCCTTCCATGCCAGCCGAAATATCCTTTTTGCTGAGAACAATAATCTCAACATCAGGGACAAAATTTAGCGTGGTGGGCGTATTCTCTCCGGAAATCATCATCACCGTACCTGTTTCAGCGGCGGCCCCATACGCCATGCTGACCCCGACCATGTCAGCGGTTGTGGCGGCTCCTGTTCTGATCCTGATCGACGGGTTGTCCTGCCAATCCAGATCCTCAAGTATCGGCGCGATTACAATCTCCTGGGGGAGATTCTGCTGGCGCAGCCATTTCGTCAGGTATTCGGGCAGATTATCAAGTGAGGGGAGCGTGTCCACCGTGGCGTGTAGCTGGACCGCCTGCTCAACAAAACGG
>CAZKNW010000612.1:0-2732 GCA_964554035.1 uncultured Verrucomicrobiota bacterium | reverse complement strand
CAGGTCTTGAGGGCCACTCCGGTCCAGCCCAGTTCGCGACCGAGTTTGACGAGTTTCCAGTCGTGGGCGGATTCATCCAGGAAGAGCGGCTTCCGTGCGGAAACGCTGTGCACGTCGATCCGGTTTTCCTCCAGTTCGTAAGGAAAGGGCTGCTCCACGTAGAGCAGCATGCCGTGGATGCGGGGGTGCTCATCGCGAAGCCAGTCGACGATCTCATTGACGTAGGAAGGGTCCGTGACGGTGCAGTTGAAGTCGGCGGTCAGCCAGTCGACATTCCTGTCCATGGCGATGCTTCCCACCTTGAGCATGCGTTCGCGGTCCCAGGCGGCGTCATTGCCGCGCAGCTTGATCTTGAGGCACTTCAGGCCGTCCCTTTCAATCCACTCCTCGAGTGTCACCGGATAGCCATCGTCGGGCTCACTGCCGTTCAGTTCGGACGCATCCAGCGCATCGAGACCGCCGACGAGGTGCCAGACTGGAAGCCGGGTCGGGGCATCCTGCGACAGAAAATCGGAGGGATAGCATCCGGTGAACGAGACATCACTTCCTTCGGCCGGGGTGAGGTAGGCATCAAGATCGCGGTTGAGGTAGGAGGCGTTGTAGGTCTCGTAGACCGGTTTGCCGGCGCAGTTGCCGAAGGCGTCGTGGAGGGCGATGTCGAAGAGGGAGCAACAGACAAGCGCGGCAAGCCACGGCATGGGGTTCTCCCGATTCTGGTTGAAATCGTTGTAGATGCGGCGCAGTTCGGTCTCTTGGAAATCGTGTCCGACTTCGAGCGGGTGACCCGCTTCCGGATAATGCGACCACGACTCAGCCAGCAGGATGGAGAAATCCTTCAAGGCCTGTTCCCTTTCCTCGTAGGGAAGGGAGCCGGGCCAGACCCAGGTGACGCTCAGCGGTGTCTCTCCCCAGCCTTTCGCCTTGTTTCCGGTTCGATCCACCACGGTGAGGCAGACCCGTGCGCAGGTGACATGGGTCAGGGTCTCGATGCCGAATTTAAGGGGCACCCGCGTGGTGACGGGGAGAAAGTAGAGGTCGGCGCCGTTGCACCGGATGTCCGTGGGTCTGGGCATGATTTTGAAAAAAAACTACCTGAGCTTGTCCTGAAGGCGCCAAAGGTGAACGCGGCCGCAGTCTCCCATGTAGTGCTGCTGGGGGTGATCGTTGACGGCCTTCGCGATGTATTCCCTGTTCTTCGCCTTGTCCCCCTTGGCTTCAAAGTAGAGTGCGATGTAGTAGTTGGCGTAATACAGCCGGTTGTCCAGCTCGGGTTTGGATGGGGTGCCGGCCCTCGCGGCCGCGAAAATCCTTTGGATGTTGGCCTCCTCGTCCCCCTCGCCTCGGAAGAGCTGGTAGATCTCGGTCATGGGCACACGTCGATCTCTTCCAATCTCCATCAGGTTCTCGCGTGCCTTTTCGAAACCGGAGACCTGCGCTGCACAGACGAAGTGGAAGACGGCGTTCTCAACGTCGTTTGGATTGACCGACTTGTGGAGCGCGAACTGGTTCCTGCCCTGGGTGTATTTCCCAAGGTAGTAGTAGGCGATGCCTCGTTGCCAGTGGTGGGGCTCTCGTGACGGGGAAAGCTCGATCTCCTTGTCGAAGTCCTCGATGGCGCCGGTGAGGTTGCCGGACTTGAACCTTTCCTGCCCGCGGTAGGCATAGGCATCCACGGCATTGGGTTCGATCCGGATCACCTCTGAGAAGGCCTTGGCCGAATCCTCGGCCCTGCCCAGCACCCTGAGAATGGCACCCATTGTGAAATGGGTTCTGGGGTTTTCCGGGGCGACCTTGGTGGCTTCCTGAGCCAGTTCGAGCGCTTTCTCGACCGCACCCGAGCGAAACGCGGAATTCGCCTCCGAGAGCAGGTCCTCCATCTTGTCCTCGGCCCCTGAGAGCAGCAGGGTGGACAGGAGTCCGAGGCAAACGGACAGCGGAATCTGGACGAACTTCAAGGGTGAACGCATTGCGTGGGATGGGTTACTGCCTCAAGGGCGATCGATCAAGTCTTTCAGGGAAGGCACCCCAAAAGAAAGAGACAGCCCGGAAGGACTGTCTCTTCAAAGTTTCCGGATAGGAACCGGTATCCTATTCCACGGTGATCGTGATCTTTTCCGACATCACGGGCGGATTGTGTGGCACGTGGGCGTAGTCGGCGAAAATCAGCTGGAGCGTGTGCTTGCCAGGAGTCAGCTCGAGGATGGTCTCGGTCTGGCCCTTGCCAAAGTGCTTCACGTTGTCGGGCCTGTCCGCGGGGAGGGGCATGTCCAGGGGAGGAAGCTTGTCCACGTCGACCAACAGGTGGTGATGACCGGTATCAGGGAAGGGGATGCCCCCTGCTGCGGTGATGCCTGCAGGGCAGATGCCCATGCCCTTGAGTCCGAAGACGACCTTGACCTTCTTCTTGACGGTCCGTCCGTCCTTCGGCTGGACGACGTAAACCTTGGCCCCCTTGGGTGATGGCTGGCGCTTGGGCTTCTCGTCATCAGCGAGGCCATTGGAGGCGAGTGAGAACGCGGCGATCGTGGTCAGTGCAAGTGTAGTGAGTCTTTTCATGGATTCTCTGGTTTGTGAAGGATCTTTCCCGACTGTGCCAGCAAAGCGGAGTCTGGCAACCCTTTGACGTCGGCAAGATGCCGGGAAGATACAGAAAAGTTGTCCGGACAACGAGCTTGGAGACTTGAACGGAGGCCGGGAGGGGGCATACTTTTCCGTTTCCGACAGGAAAGCAA
>CAZKNW010000611.1:0-2741 GCA_964554035.1 uncultured Verrucomicrobiota bacterium | reverse complement strand
ATCGTTTCCCCGGAAAAGGAAAGGCGGGCCGGCGTTCTTCCGATGGCCTCACCTTCCACCTGGATGGGAGCAGGTGGAATGGCGGTCAGGGTGAAGGCATTCGTCTTGAAATAGGTGGCTCCCTTGATGGTCTTTCGAAACTGCGTCAGGGCGGCTATTCCAGCACGGAAGAGCGACCTGAACTTGAGGTCGGGAATCACACAGGCCTCGATCAGTTGTTCCTCAAGGACGGCATTGGGAAGGATGGGGAAGCTTCCGCCGTAATAGCGTCCGTTGCCGATCAGGACCAACTCGCCCTCAGTGACTTGTCCATCGTGTTCGATCTTCATCCTGGACGGCTTCTCCTGGAGTGCCCTCATTCCCGCAACGACATAGGCCAGCGGGCCAACAGCCTTCTTCAGGCGCCAGTTGACGAGTTCCACCGCCCTGGCGTCCAGTCCGACACCTGCGAGTTGCACGAAGTAGCGCTGCTTGGTTTCACCATCCTGCTGGAACTCCATCATTGGCAGGGCATAACGCCTCGAGTGTCCCGCCAGGACGTTGTCCCAAGCCTTCTTGAGATCAATGGGGATGCCTACCTCACGTGCGAACACGTTGACGGTGCCCAGGGGGATCACGCCCAGCTTGACGTTGTCGAGTCCTCCCGGAACTTCGGCAATGCCGTTGAGGACTTCATTGAGGGTTCCGTCTCCTCCAGCGGCAACGATGACCTCGTAGCCCTCGTTGACCGCCTCGGCGGCAAGGGTGTGGGCTGCTCCTTGGGCGTAGGTTTGCTTGAGGGTACAGTCGGACTGGATGACGTCGAAGTGCCGTTGAAGGCGTCTTGCCTTGTCTCCCTTGGCCGTCGGATTGAAAATGAGGCAGGTGCGCACGATGGATTTCTCTCGATCAGCGTTTTATGATGATTCCGGTCTCAATGACTCGATTTCGTTTCATTCAAGTGACAGGTCTACGAACAATAAACCTCAAATCTTTCGCCTGCAGTGATTTTCATGGAAGGCTGGTGAAGGCTGGTGAAGGATCCTGAAAGTGGCAGAAGCTCCCATTCATCTGGATGCGCGAAACGGGGATGTCCTCCCCGGGGAGGTCTATGCGGAGATGGAGCCATGGATTCGTGATCTTCGTCCGTACACGGGTGCGGTGCACGAACTGGGCTTGAAGGCCCGCAAGGCGGTCGAGCAGGCGAGGGAGAGGGTGGCTGCCTTGATTGGTGCGCCCAACAGCGATGAGATCCACTTCACCGCCAATGCGACGGAAGCCGCGAATCTCGGACTGAAGGGACTGCTCAAGTCTTGGAAACGACATGGCAAGCGCGTGCTGACCTCGACCGCAGAACATCCCGCCGTGGATCTTTGTCTCGCCGATGCCGAACTGGAATGGGGGCTTTCGGTGGATCGGTTGCCGGTCGATCCGGATGGACGGCTTGATCCTGAAAAAGTGGATGGCGCATGGTCTGAAGAGGTCATTCTCCTGGCCACTCATCTTGCCAATCATGACCTTGGAACGATTCAACCCTTTCGCGAGCTGGCGGGCACAGCAAATTCCAGGGGGCTCCCTTTCTTCCTGGATGCCTCGACAGGAGGAGGCTGGATACCTGTTGATGTTGCAGCTTCGGGTATTTCGGCAATGACCTTGGCGCCCTATCGCTTTGGAGGGCCCGCAGGCGCTGGAATCTTGTATGCCTCCAGCCGAGCCCGGGTGAAGCCGGTCCTGTTTGGCGGAAATCAGCAGGGAGGGTTGCGACCGGGGCATGAGAACCTTGCGGCGATCGTTGGGGCAGGAAAGGCAGCGGAGTTGGCAATCGCGAGGCAGCAGGCTGAAACAGTGCGTCTGGGATCCCTGACAGGCTGCTTGTGGAAGGAGATTTCCAAGGCCCTCCCCGAGGCCGTTTTGAACGGCCCTGAACCGGGTGAAAGGCGACTGGGCAATCATCTGTCCTTTTCCATTCCTTCCGTGGATGGTGAGGCTGTGGCTCTGAGAGCTTCGCTCAAGGGGCTTTACCTTCACGCCGGTGCCGCCTGCGTCAGCCGTTCCATGCGGATTCCCGCCTCGTTGAAGGCGATTGGAGCTGATGAAACACGCGCCAGGGGCATGCTGATGTTGACTCCCGGATATGGCTTTCCCGAGGGCCAAGTCGACAAGTCAGTCCAAAGGCTGAAGGATGTGGTGGATGCCCTGAAGGCGGAATCCTTCTAAGGCCGGGAATTCCACCATTGCGAGGTCCAGCATCCCGTGGTTCCATCACCCGGAGCAAAGTCATGGCCCTGACTCCCAAAGAAATCGAAGCACTGAAGAACCGTCCGCGCATTCCGGAATGGTTGCGCCTCAAGCTGCCCACCCGCAGCTCCTTTTCCGAGACCCGCAATCTCCTGAATGACCTGAACCTCCACACGGTTTGCGAGAGCGCCAAATGCCCGAACCATTGGGAGTGCTGGTCCAAGGGGACAGCGACCTTCATGATTGCCGGTGATCGCTGCACCCGTGCCTGCAAGTTCTGCGCGGTCAGCACGGCCAAGCCCATGCCGCTTGAACTGGATGAACCCAAGCGCGTCGCCGAGGCCACCAGCCGCCTCGGACTCAAGCACGTCGTGATTACCGCCGTGGCCAGGGACGACATCCAGGATGGTGGCGCGGAACATTTCCGGCAGACCATCGAGGCGGTTCGCGCCCAGAACCCCGGGATCATCATTGAGATCCTGGTGCCGGACTTCAACAGTCAGGACGAGGCGATTGCCAACGTC
>CAZKNW010000610.1:0-2749 GCA_964554035.1 uncultured Verrucomicrobiota bacterium | reverse complement strand
AGCAGGGTGAGTCCGATCATTGGGATGGTCCATCGCCACCGGAACTCCCGGGAACCAAAGCGTCCCGCCCGCCAAAGCATCGAGAAGGGAAACAGGACCACCACCAGGTAGATCGAGAACCAGCACTGCACGGTGGCGGCACCCATCCCCCGGGTCTGCAGGAGATACTTGTCATAGAGCGCGCTGAAGGAACCGATCAGGGTGGCCACCACCATGAAGCCCACCCAGCGGTCGCGATGAAAATGGATCCCCTCCAGCTTCCCAACGATGGAGAAGGCGTAGAAGGCTCCAAGAATCACAACGATGCCTACCCACTGGTGCAGCGAGGGACTTTCCTCCATCAGGGTCACCGCGACCAGGATCGTCCACAACGGGGAGGTCGAACGAATCGGCGAGGCGATCGAGACCGGAAGGTGCTTCACGGCAAAGTAATTGAAGATCCAGGAAGAGGAAACCAGAGCCGCCTTGAGGAGAATCAAGAGGTGTTCCTGCCCGCTCATTCCCACCACAAGAAAGCGCTCCGATGGAAAGGATCCCGGTGCCCCATGAGACCAGATCAGGAACGGCAGCCAGACTAGGGCACCCGTCAGCACGCTGAAAAACAGTACCGGGGGAACAGCATTGTCCTGGACCGCCGCCTTCTTGGTGAGGTCATAAGCTCCAAGAACCAGCGCGGATAGAATGGAAAGCAGAAGCCACGACATGAGCGGCCGGGGACCATCCCTGCTGGGCAAACCGATTCAAGCTCAAAACCTTTTCCACTCCTCAATCACGATCTAGAATAGGATCATGACTTTCCCCTCGCGCAGGAGATTCCTTCAAGCCTCACTGGCCGCCTTGGCCACTCCGGCCCTCGCAGCTGGGCCTACCTACGCCTTGCCGGATATCCTTCTTTTCGAGAAATCGATCCAGCACCTGTCAACGGAACAGGCGGGACGCCTCCTGGCAACCGCCGGCTATGATGGCATGGAAGCAACGGTAAGACGCAGAGGACGGATTGAGCCTGCCGAAGCCCCTTCCCTTCTCCCAAAGCTCGTCGACGACCTCGGGCGACAGGGAATGAGGGTTCCACTGATTGCAACCGACATCACCTCCGTGGATTCACGTGATGGCGAGAAGGTGATCTCCGCCGCAGTCAAGGCAGGCATCCCCACCTACCGGATGGGGCATCTCAGGTATGACCCGAAGAAGCCTATCCGCTCCCAACTTGATGGCATTCAATCCCAGCTGAGGGACCTGGCACAGATGAACCGGGATCTCGGCATCACCGGTGTCTACCAGAACCATGCCGGGCCCAATTATGTCGGTGGCCCTGTCTGGGACCTCGCCATGTTGCTCGACGGGATTGATCCGAAGCATCTGGGAATCGCATTCGACATCCGCCATGCCAAGGCAGAAGGAGTCACCGCCTGGGAAACCAACTGGCGGATCTGCAACCCACACATTCGATGCGCCTATGTTAAGGATTTTGATTTCGTGAAGGGCAGGCCACAAAACAAGCCCATCGGCGAAGGCATCGTCGGTGATGGGTTCTACAAGGTTTTGAAGCAAGCCGGCTTCAATGGCCCCGTCTCCATCCACACCCCATGGTTGAAGGTGGATGCAAATCCGGATGAGCAAGAGGTGCGCGAGATCCTGGCAAAGGAATCAGCGAAGGTTCGCAGGCTCCTGTCGTGATGGTTTCTCTTCCGCTTCCTTCCTGACCTCGCTTCCTACATAATTGCCGCCCCTCCATGAAGCCGTTTGCCGAGTTCTTCGAACATTATATTCCCGACAGGTTGAACGTCGGGCGGTTTGCTTCCGCCTACACCCTGCCCCAGCTGGACGAGATGGTCTTCGATACGACCGTCTCCCTTCCCGTGGTTGCCCTCGGAATGCCAGCCAGAAAGCTCAAGGATTTCGGCGAACTGGTTCTTCCCCCTCTTTACCTTCAGGCGATGGACCAGGATCTACGGGAAGGGATGATCAACAGGATCCTTCAGACCTTCCCCTACTACCCCGGCACAAGAAAGCGCCAGCGCTGCATGGGAAACCTGAAGGTCATCGAATATCCGTCCATCAAGTTCTTTCGGAGCGAATCCCCGGATATCCTCGGGATCTCGGTGGATCCCGCCATCGAGCAGCATGGTCCCCACCTTCCTCTGGGAACCGAGTCCTTCATCAGTCATGCCGTGCTCACCCGGCTTGAGAAAACCGTCGATTCCTTTGGAGTGGGTCTTCCCGTTGATTATGGATCACTCACCTGGTCCCTTCCCCACGGAATGAGCATCAACATGGGAACGGAGTACCTCTCCCGCTACGTCCAGGGCTTTGCCAATGCCATGATGCAGTGGGCCCGTCCCAAGGGGCTCTATGTGGTGATGACCCACGGCTCGAAAGCCCACCGCAAGGCGGTGGAGAAGGGACTCGGCAAGAGCTTCTGCCAATACTGGAAAACCAGATGGCTGCTGGAGCCCCTTGGTGAATCCATGGTGCGCGAGGACAACCACGCCGGCGGCCTGCACACGGCCCTGATGAGGGAGATCCAACCCGCATTGGTCGATGGCAACGCACTGGAGGGGCTCGCAGAAAGGCAGCTTTCCTCCAAGGAGGCACAGACGGAATCGCATGGCGAATTCAAGTGGATCGACCGTGTTGAAGAATCAGGGAACAACGGAATCTTCGGCGACATCGAACGGCTGGATGAACACGATGCACCTACGTTGATGGACAAGATGGTCGGGACCGCGGCCGAGGACGTCGATCAACT
>CAZKNW010000609.1:0-2763 GCA_964554035.1 uncultured Verrucomicrobiota bacterium | reverse complement strand
TGGATCTCTTCTTCTTCAGCATCGACAACATCTTGCGGTTTGGTGAATTCACCCTCTTCGAGTTCTCGATCACCTGTCCTGAGCCGGTGCTGGCCAGTGATGATGGTGCAGGAAACCTGACACTTCACATCGGCTCACGTGCAGCGGATCGATTGGAATACGACATCAGCGACAGCTCGGAGACGTTCATCGTGAAGCATGTCGATGGAGATGCCTCCTCGGAGATGGTCGAGGTTTCCTTCGGTGATCACACCCAGACCTTTTCAGGAGTGAAGAACATCATCGTCGAGGACGCAGGCATTGGAGATGACTACGTGGATTTCCGCGGTGTCCTGGTTCCAGTGGATGTGCATGGTGGTGTGGGCAACGATACGTTCTTCCTGAGTGATGGCGCCAACTCGGTTGCCTACGGTGATGAAGGCAATGACCTGATCGTCGCCAGCGCTGCAGCGACCGCAACCGGGACGGTTCTTTACGGCGGTGATGGAAACGATGAGTTCACTCCGGGCACCACGGCGATCACCATCTACGGTGGCAATGGAGCCGACACCCTGATCGGCACCTCGCAGGATGATGAACTGCACGGTGAAGGTGGCAATGACTACATCGAGGGTCTTGGTGGCAATGACCTGCTTTATGGTGGCGGTGGCAATGACCTTATCTACGGCGGTGCGGGCAATGATCTGGCTGAGGGTGGCGATGGCAATGATGAGATCCATGGTGGAAGGGATGCCGACCTCCTTCTGGGAGGGGCGGGAGAAGACCTGATCCTGGGTGGCAGTGGTAATGATTTCATTGCCGGTGGCGACAACGATGACCAGTTGTATGGCCATAGTGGTATCGATCTCCTTGTAGGTGACGGCTTTGGTACCCTCAATGGAGTCGCTCCCGACCCGACCACACTTGAAGCCACCTTGGCTGCGGCCGTCTCGAATGGATTCACGCTGGAAGGCATTACGGGCGGAGCTTACGACGAAAGCCTTGTTGGTGACGATGCCCTGATCGGAGGTGGCAACAGTGACTTCCTGTTCGGTGGTCCAGGCAAGGATTACCTATACGGAGGCAACCTGTTTGCCAACGGCGAGACCGAGGTGATTGAAGAGGATGGAAATGATTTCATCGATGGTGGTCCGGGAGATGATGAGATCTATGGAGACGATGCCCTCGGCAAGTCCGGCGACCGCGAAACGGGAATCGGAGTCCAAGGCTCCGTCTTCCTCGACCTGATCGAGAACGGACTGAGGGATGATGAGGAACTCGGATTCGGTGGTGTGACCGTGACGCTCTACAGAAACGATGGTGTCTTCATCGCCGAGGAAATCTCCGGGACGGATGGCAGCTTTGAATTTTCGGGACTGGATCCGGACCGCTATTACCTGACCTTCTCCAAGCCGGTGGGGCTGGATTATGCCGAACCTCTGGCTGGCGGTGCCGCCAATCCGGAGGAATCGGACAACGATAGTGATGCCGAGGACGGATCCGGTGTTCTCCCTGCCGGACAAACGCAGGATTTTGAACTGACCTTTGATGAAACGGAAACCCACGTGAGTGCGGGTTTCACGGGAGATGCGCAGGTATCCATCTCAGACATCTCCGTGAATGAGGGCGATACGGGCCAGACCATGGCCACCTTCACGGTCACGCTTGCTGCTCCAAGGATTGAGATCGTCACGATCGATTACGCGACGGCACCCGGATCCGCTTCGGCAGCGGATGGGGACTATGTTTCGGTCAGTGGTACTCTGATGTTTGAGCCGGGTGTAACGACGAAGCAGATTTCCGTTCCGGTGCTGGGCGACGACAAGTACGAGGAGCATGAACAGTTCGTCCTGGAGCTTTCGAATCCGAGCGGATCCGTCGAGCTGCCCGCATCTCCCGTCGTGCTGGCCACCATCGTGAACGATGACAAGGTGCCACAGATCAGTATTGGAGATGCCCTGACGTTGCCTGTGGATCACGATGGTGATGAAATGACCGCTCCCATCTACGTGGAGACGACGTCACGCATCTTCAAGGTCACGTTGAGCAACCCGAGCTATCACGCCATCACGGTGGACTTCACCACGGATGCGGCGCTGACCTTTGCCGGGCTCCAGGCAGAGAATGCGGCTACACCGGACGGCCTGTTCCCTGAATTCGACTTCTTCCAGACCGCTGGAACTCTGACTTTCCTCCCTGGTCAGACAACCAAGGAGATCGAGGTTCTCATCAACGATGACGACCTGGACGAGCATGATGAACATTTTTACGTCAAACTCTCCAATCCGGTCTTCGCGACGATCACCGATGATCGGGGCTATGGAATCATCGCGGATGACGATGATCCTGTCAGTGCCACCATCGAGGCCATCATTCCCTATATGGGCGATGACCACACCACCGAAGTCGATGAGGAGGATGTCGTTTCCGTCTATGCGGAGTTCCGGGTAAGGCTCTCTGATGTGAGCGGCAAGACGGTGACTGTGAATTATGCCAGCGCCCCGGGCACCGCAGTGGAATCGGTCTTCAGTGGAAGTGGAATGACACCGGACTACGTTCCCACCCCGAACGACACCTTGGCCGAGGCCCTGCAGGAATTGTCCTTTGCGCCGGGTGAAACAGAAAAGATCATTTCCGTTGAGGTCCTTCCCGACAATGAGGTGGAATCCACGGAGTACTTCTTTGTCAACCTCCTGACCGCCGATGCGGCGGACATCGCGGCAGATCCCATGACGGAGAGCAACCATGTGGTGGTAAGGATTGCCGATGACGATACGTTGGGTG
>CAZKNW010000608.1:0-2764 GCA_964554035.1 uncultured Verrucomicrobiota bacterium | reverse complement strand
TTTCATGGAAGTTCCTCCCGCCCGGGAAAAGCCGTTCTGCAGAGGATACGGCGGTCGTCCTGTTCACCAGCGGATCTGAAGGCGTGCCCAAGGGGGTGAAGCTGAGTCACCGCAACATCATGGCCAACGTCCGTCAGATGCTGGGCGCCATGGACCTGGAGGATTCGGACCGGATCTTCAATGCGCTGCCGCTCTTTCACTGCTTCGGGCTGACGGTGGGAACCTTTCTTGGACTGGTGCGGGGACTCTACGTGTTTCTTTATCCATCCCCGCTTCACTACCGGATCGTGCCGACCGCCATCTACGATCGTGAATGCACCATCTTCCTGGGCACCAACACCTTCCTCAACGGCTACGCCCGCAAGGCGCATCCCTATGACTTCCGGACGGTACGTTATCTCTTTTCCGCGGCGGAGAAGCTGCAGGAATCCACCTCGCTCACGTGGTCGCAGAAATATGGTGTACGCATCCTCGAAGGCTATGGCGCCACGGAATGTTCGCCTGCTGTTAGCATCAACTCGCCCCTGAATCCGCGCTATGGCTCGGTGGGCAAGCTGGTGCCCGGAATGGAGGGCAGGGTGGAGGAGGTGCCGGGAGTGGAGAATGGCGGGCGCCTCTTCGTGAAGGGCCCCAACCTCATGCAGGGCTACCTCAACGAGGATGCCAATGAGAAGTTCCTCGCCATGGATGGGTGGTATGACACTGGCGACATCGTTGAAATCGACGAGGAGGGCTACCTGTTCATCCGTGGCCGCATGAAGCGCTTCGCCAAGATCAGTGGAGAGATGGTGAGCCTGACGGCTGTGGAGGACGCGCTGGCAGGTGCCTTTCCGAAGTATGGCATGCGCCACGAGGTGGCCGTCATCGCCATCCCCGACAAGGACAAGGGCGAGCGCCTCATTGCCATCTCCAACGACGAGCGCCTGGAGCTCGGCGAGATCCGCGAAGTCATCAAGGAAAAGGGCCTGCCCAATCTCTTCGTCCCCAGGGAAGTCCGCTACCTCCGAGAAATCCCCAAGCTCGGAACCGGCAAGGTCAACCACAGGGAGCTGGCTGCCAAACTGGAGCTGGGATAAGAAAATTCTCTCACGGAGCCACAGAGATTCACGGAGTTTTCTGAAATGCATGCATTTCAGAAAGGATTCTTCTCCGTGATCCTCTGTGCCTCAGTGAGAGAACTCTACCTGCAGGGATCCGCTCCGGAGGAGCAAGCGCATGTAGCCGCGGGTGGCAACCCGGGGAACTGGAAACCCAAAATGAATCACGCCCTGAAGGGGCAGGCGAAGGAGATGCCTTATTGGGTATTTGACGCCCTGACTGGTCGCGTATCCAGAAATTAGAATGAGTCGATCAGTGACATGAATTCCGCTTCCAGGGGCTTGAAATCGGATTCTGCCGCCCACGGGGTCACGATGACGCCATGGCCATTGGTGGAGGCAATCCAAATCATGAAATTCAGATTTGGAGTCACGTTGGTGAAGCTTCCGTGACCTAGAACTCCTTCAATTACGGGGCCTCGGTATGCGGATGCGTTTTCCCATTGAACATTGTCCTGACTTTGATAGGTGCCAATCATTTGGTTCAGCCAATCCTCGTCATCGTGATCACTGTGGAAAACCATAACTGTGCAACCAGCGTCTGCATTGTCCCGACCAAATTGCATCAAGGTTCCTCCAGTTTTCAAATTCTCAACAGAGCTTCTATACCATTCTCTTGTTGGTAGAAGGATCTCCATGTTGTTGTTGACGCTTCGAATAAGTCTTTCCCATCGGTCCTGTTTTTCGGTCGTTTCAGCGAGATCTTTTTCACCTTTTGGGTGGATGACCAGTGCGCCGTATGCGATTAGCCAAGCCGCTACTGTTGCCAATCCCACGCCTGTGATGCCAGACAACAAACCGCGCTTGTGGCCTCCTTTCCTGTATTTCCAAACTCCGGAGCCTGCTCGAATTCCGCCTGCGATAATCGTTACAAAGCAAATGGTGGCCGATGCTGTAGCCCCCATTTTCGTTTTCATCGCTGACATGAAAGCCAGGCAAAAAAGCAAGCCGATGCCTATCGAGACAACAGCCAATCCTGATGTGCAGAGGCGACAGGTGAACTCGTCGGAGGATGCCTTAAATCGGTTCCATGCGATCCACGCAAAAACGAGTGGAAAACCAATTCCTAGCCAGACCTCAAGTGGAATATCCAAGTCGTATCCTCCTTGATTCCCTGTGTCCCCGAGAGAAATTTCAAACCACCGTCACTTCATTTTCCAGAACTCCAATCCCGGAGATTTCGATCCTCACCACGTCTCCTGCCTGCAGGGTGAAGTCGTCGCCGGGTACGACGCCGGTGCCGGTCATGAGGATGGCGCCTTTGCTGAAGGTCTGGCTGGCGAAGAGGTAGTCCTTGAGCTCGGTAAAGCTGCGCTTGATCTGGTTGATCGCGGTGGTGCCCTCGAATCCGATTTCGCCATCCCGGGTGATCCTGAGGTCGACCGTCCACTCACGCATGGCCTCCTCGGACTCACCGAGCACGATCCATGGCCCCAAACCCGCCGAGCGGTCATAGACCTTTGCCTGTGGAAGGTAGAGCAGGTTTTCGCCCTCAATGTCGCGGGAGCTCATGTCGTTGCCGATGGTGGCGCCGACGAGGATCCCCTTGCTGTTGAAGACCAGAGCCAGTTCCGGTTCCGGTACATTCCAGGTCGCGTCCCTGCGGATTCCCACCTGATCGCCGGTTCCCACCACCTTCTCCGCAACCGCCTTGAAGAAAATCTCCG
>CAZKNW010000607.1:0-2765 GCA_964554035.1 uncultured Verrucomicrobiota bacterium | reverse complement strand
ACCATAGAGGGCAACCTTCGGATTCAACCGGCAGGTGTCGGTCATCAAGGCATAGAACGCCTCCCAATGCTTCAAGGCCGTTGGACTCCCTAGCATGCCGCCCGTGTTGATGTGCGCGATGTGATAGCCTTGCGAAAGCAGCAGTTCATCGATCTCTGCGTGAAAGCCTGGAAAGCGTGCACGCCAGACCCACGGTCTTCCCACCGCGGCCACCTTGGGCTCCGTAAGGAAGCATTCCTTACCTTCCACCTTGAAGGTGGTTCTTGTGAAGCCCTTCCAGTCGGAGCGGGTTCCTTCAACTGTGGCCGCCTGGCCGGGAACATGGGCGAGGAGACAAAAGAGAAGAAGACTACGTATTATCTGGGTCATGGGAGTCATCATGATTAAGGACCGACAGGGCCGGATCTTTCTTCAACGCGATTTCCTGACAGGCATGCTGGCTCCGGTCTCCAGAAGCCAGTCCTCCAGCTTGCTTTCCAACCGCGCCGCGAGCTTCGGCGACGTCTTGGCCAGGTTCTTCTTCTCCCCGATGTCCTGCTTCAGGTTGTAGAGTTCCAGCCGTCCGCTTCCGTATCGCTTGATGAGCTTGAAGTCTCCTTCCCGCACAAAACCTCCCAGTCGGTTTCTCTTGTGGAAGGCATAGTTGGGGTAATGAATGAAGATCGAATCCCGCTTGAGACCACCCGACTGGGTGAACAGGGGCAACAGGCTTTCTCCATCCGTCTTCTGTTCAGCAGTCGGGGCCAAATTCGCCACCTCCAGCAGGGTTGGATAACAGTCCGTGCTGATGACGGGCACATGACAGACGGACCCGGCTTCCACCTTGCCTGGCCATCGCACGATCCACGGAATGCGGACTCCACCTTCGAGCAACATACCCTTGACACCACGCAATGGACGATTGTCGCCATTGTAGCCTCCGTTGTCCGACTTGAAGATGATCAAGGTATTGTCGCGAAGCCCTTCCTCATCGAGCGACTTGAGAAAGCGTCCGATATTGGTATCCATGGCTTCAATCATGGCGGCATAGATCGGGTCCTTGATTCCAGGTCCCTTGCGCTTCCTGTATTTCTCGATCAGCGCCTCGCGTGCCTGCATCGGGTAATGCACCGAATAGGGCCACCAGTTCAGGAAAAAGGACTGGTCCTTGTGCCTCTTCACGAAGGCGATCGCTTCATCCGCCAATCGCTCCGGCAGGTATTCCCCCTTCTTCTTTTCCTCAAGGGCCGGAATGCCGTAAGGCGCAAAGTAGCTGGGAGGCCCTCCCCGGAAGCAGCCTCCGACATTGATGTGAAAACCCTGATGCTCCGGACGAAGCTCCGGTTCGGTGAGGCCGCTCTTGTCATTGCGCGCCATGTAGGACAGGTGCCACTTCCCAATGTGGGCCGATGTGTAGCCCGCATCGGACAGGCGCTCCGCAATGGTCACATAGGACAGGGCCAGGTTCCTGACGGTCTCCGGTTCCTGCAGGTCGGAAGCCTCGATCGAGAAGCCATCCTTGTTGCCGGGTGCATGGTTGGTCAGCTTCAACCTGGCCGGAGATTGCCCCGTCATCATGGCTGCACGCGTCGGAGAACAGACCGGAGCCGCCGCATAGGCATCGGTGAAGCGCATGCCCTCCCTCGCCAATTGATCCAGGGCCGGTGTGTCCAAACCTTCGTTGCCGTAACAATGCAGGTCCATCATCCCAAGATCGTCCGCCATGATCACGATGATGTTGGGGCGTTCACCCGCATTTGACTCCTCTGGAACCAAGAGCACGAGAAGGAAGGCAAGAAATGAAAGAAAGAGCTGGGTGAATTTCATGGGCTTTCGCAGGAGACTGCCATTTCCTGGGGGCTCCCTTGCAAGTCGAATCACCCCAATTCCGCGGAAATCAAGACGGCGGGAGGCCCATCTTACGGGTTGGTGCCATGACCACATTGCCACTACACTTTACCTGAACCCGAAATACGAATCGTTCCCAACCGATCATGTTCCTCCAGCTGAATCGAGCTTTCCTCCCGACATTCGCCGTCGTCCTGCTGACGATCCCAACCGTCCCCATGCACGCCAAGGATCTGCCGAACATTGTGATCATCTACGCCGACGACCTCGGGTATGGAGATCTTTCCTGCTATAATTCCAAGGCGGCCTACAAGACCCCTCGACTCGACCGCATGGCGGCCGAAGGCATCCGCTTCACCGACGCCCACAGTCCCTCGACCATCTGCTCTCCCAGCCGCTACAGCCTTTACTCAGGCAACCAGGTCCACCGGACCGGACGTCGCTCCACCGCCTTTGAAGGCCCCAGCGGTCCCAGCTACCTGAAACCCGGCGAAATGACCATCGCCGACATGGTTCACAAGAAGGGCTATCGCACCGGCGTCTTCGGCAAGTGGCATGTCGGGCTGACCTGGTATGGCAAGGACGGCAAACAGCTTGGAGGCGGCTTCGAGAATTCACTGCATATTGACTACGAGAAGAGCACACCGCTCATCGATGGTCCCAACGCGCGGGGCTTCGACGAATCCTTCATCACGCCCAACTGCCCCACCACCGATCCGCTCTACCTCTACATTGAGAACGGCATGGTCAAGACTCCGGCCAGCATGAGGCACAAAAGGGACACCCTCCCCAATCCTGGTGGCAAGTGGAGATGGGACAACGATGAAGGATGGAAGGCCCCAGACTACGAGTTCGTCAATGCCGACCTGCTCTTCCATGAGAAGACCCTGGGTTTCATCCGCAGGCACAGAAAGGAACATCCGGAGAAACCCTTCTTC
>CAZKNW010000606.1:0-2771 GCA_964554035.1 uncultured Verrucomicrobiota bacterium | reverse complement strand
CGGAAGTCGCGACCGGCATGACGATAGGTGAGGCGTTCGTGATTGAGACCCAGCAGGTGCAGGATGGTGGCGTGCCAGTCATGGATGTGCAGCTTCCCTTCCACGGCTTCGTAACCATGTTCATCCGTGGCACCGTAGCTGAAACCACCCTTCACCCCGCCACCCGCCATCCAGGTGGTGTAGCCCTTGTTGTTGTGGTCCCTTCCGTCTCCCCCCTGTGCATGCGGTGTGCGGCCAAACTCCCCGGCCCAGATGACCAGGGTGTCCTTGAGCAGGCCACGGCGCTTGAGGTCCGTGAGCAGCCCGGCAATGGGTTTGTCAATTTTCTCACATTCGGTCTCCATGCTTTCGCGAAGATTCCGGTGATGATCCCATTCCCCTCCGGTCAGCTCCACGAAGCGCACTCCCGACTCGACCATGCGTCGGGCCATCAGGCATTGCTGGCCAAAGGAATCCGTCGCGCCGTCGCCGATTCCATACAGCTTCCTGGTTGCCTCATCCTCACCGGACATGTCCAGCAATGTCGGCATGGTGTTCTGCATGCGAAAAGCGAGTTCAAAGGACTGGATCACGCCTTCGACCTGTGGCTGGTGCTGATCCCTTGCCAGCTTGTTCCGGTTCAACTGCTGCACCAGGTCCAGCTGGGTCCGCTGGTTGCCTGAATCCAGAAGCGGATTCCTGATGTTGGGAAAGGTTTCGCCCGTTCCCATGCGACGACGCGTACCCCCAATCGACGACACCTTGGTGCCCTGATACACGGCCGGCAAAAAGGCACTGCCGTAATTCACGGCATCGTTGGTGTTTCCCAGGACGATGAAGCCCGGGAGATCGGTATTGTCCGTACCCAGGCCATAGAGCGTCCATGCACCCATCGAGGGACGCACGAACTGGAAACTGCCCGTGTGGGTCTGCATCGTGGCCTGGCTGTGGTTGGGCTGGTCACAATGCATTCCGCGAAGCAGACAGAGATCGTCGGCGTGCCTTCCCAGGTTGGGAAAGAGGCTGGAGATCCAGAGTCCGCTCTTTCCCTGCTGGTTGAACTTCCACGGTGACCCCATGAGGTTGGGCCCGTACTTCCCTGGTTTGCCGCTGTCGGCCGTCAGCTTCGGCTTGTAGTCAAAGGTGTCGACATGGGAGGGTGCACCGCGCATCGAAAGGAAGATCACGTGCTTGGCACGAGCCCCGAAATGGGGCTGCCTCGATGCCAGCGGATTTGCCGCCTTTTCAGCAAGCGCTTTCTCGGTCGCCATGGCAGCAAATGCCAGCGACCCGAGACTGGTGGAAAGGAGCCTCAATGCTCCACGACGGTTGGTCAGTTCATTCATGACAGGTTCCTTTGATCTGTATGGATTCGCGTGCATCAGCGGATCAGTTCAGGATTCGAAATTCGGCGCTGGCAATCAGTGCCTGGCAAAACATCGCAAGGGTCTGCTCCTGGGCTGTCATCACAGGAAGCGTCGGCGCAGGAGGCACGGGCGTCTGTTCACGGATCGGGCCACCGATGCCCTGCATGCCCGCCATTCCTCCACGCCCCTGTCGCATGCCCTGTCGCCCTCCCGCCATCCCCTGCCTTGGGGATCCTCCCTGGGGCCGGTTCCTTCCCTGACCGCCCTGAAAACGGGAGCCCTGTTGTTGGGAGGCAGCCACACGGGTCACCTCCTGCCTGACGGGACGATAGTCCCTGAAAAACGCCACGGCGGCTGCCATGTCGGCTTCGCTCGGCTCCCTTCCGAAGGCCCGCAGGAAGGCTTCACGCACCTGCGCCTCCGTGCTGGAATGCTTCTTCATCAGGGCACGCGCCATCGACAGGGACTCATTCAGGATCACCACGTCATTCATCAGGTAGAGCGCCTGGGAGGGAACATTGGTCATCTCACGTTCCGGTTTGGAAAGATTGGGATCCGCAAAGTCAAAGAGGGACAGTGCCTCCGGAACATCACCTCGAAGCACGGGCAGATAGACCGACCGATAGCGCACATCCGTCTTGAGGTTCTCACTGCCAAATCCACGTCCGACCCGCATGTCCCCAAACTCGGAGACCTGCGATCCATAAGGCCGTCGCAGCTCAAGCCCACCACCCATTGCCAGGATGGAATCCCGAAGCACTTCAGCATCCATGGGTCGTGGGCTCATCCGCCAAAGCAACCGGTTGTCCGGATCCTTCTCGTAGTTCGCCAGGTCGATGGCCGAACTCCGCTGATAGGCGTCGGACAGGACCATGCTCCGGACCATCGACTTGATCGACCAGCCACCCTCCATGAAACGCACGGCAAGGAGATCCAGCAGTTCGGGATGGGAGGGAGCCTGACCGGTCTTTCCCCAGTTGTTGGGAGAGCCGACCAGTCCCTGGCCAAAAAGGTGCAGCCAGATCCGGTTGACCATGACCCTTGCGGTCAACGGGTTCTCCTCCGAGGTCAACCATTCGGCCAGTTCGCGACGTCCGCTTTCGCCTTCGCGGATCTTCGCAGGGCCACCTCCCGGGAGCACCTGAAGGAAGCCACGTTTCACCTCCTGTGCCGGCTTCTCCACGTCACCTCGCAGGAGCACCTGGATATCAGCGGGCTGGGGATCATCCTGGACGGCCATTGCCATCGTCGCAGGAACGCCGGTGCCATCTAGAGTCGCCAGTTTCGTCTGCAGCTCAAGCACCCGGCGGCGCATCCCGGCGAGCATGTTCGCCCCGGTGCGCTCGGCAGCCAGTATGACGAAGCGGGTCGAAGTCGTCACCGCACACCTCCGCGACGAAGGCGCCGTTGCCGGCCGACCATCCG
>CAZKNW010000605.1:0-2773 GCA_964554035.1 uncultured Verrucomicrobiota bacterium | reverse complement strand
ACGCCATTCCAAGCCGTTTCACCATCATGATGAGGACACCCGGATCATGCCCGCCCAGACCCGTCCACGAATACTTCGCCTTCTCCTCGTCGGGCTGGGTGTTGAGGCTCACCACGATATGGACGATCAGCGAAAGGATCGCCGCCACGAAGACCGCATGCATGAAGTTCAGGTTCTCGCCGAAGTAGTCGTAGATCGGACCCGAGGTGATCGCGGCCTTGTAGATGTAGGGCAGCGAGTAGGACATCACCACACCCGTGATGATCGAGGCGAGCCCACCGGTCGCCGTGGCCCGCTTCCAGAACATGCCCAGCGCAAAGGCCACCACCACACCGGCGATCAGCTTGCTCTGGTGGGTGGCGATGTGCAGGAAGAAGCTGTCACTTGAGTTCGGATCCATGGTCACGGCACAAATGAAGGCCGCAAGGACCAGAAACACGATCACGACGATGCGGCCCACCTTGATGAGTTCCTTCTCGCTGGCATCAGGACGGACATACCGCTTGTAGAAGTCGAACGTGATGATGGTGGCTCCCGAGTTGAGCATGGAATCCACACTCGAAAGGATGGCACCCACCACCCCGGCCGCCACCACACCGACCAGTCCGAAACCAATGGGTCCCACCAGCGACTTCAGGAGCGTGATGAAGACCGCATCCTGGTCTGACTGAATGCCCCGTTCGCGAAAGAGGTAAAAGGCGGCCACGCCGGCACCAATCGACATGAAGGGAATCAGGAGCTTGAGGAATCCGGCCACCACGATTCCCAGCTTCGCTTCGCGATAACTCTTCGCGGCAAGGGCGCGTTGCACGATGAACTGGTTGGTGCCCCAATAATAAAAATGCAGCACGATCAGTCCTGAAAGCACACCCGTCCACGGCAGCTTGGGATGACTTGCCGGGTTGTAGAGGTGCATGCGCTGATTGATCACGGGTTCGGCGGTATCCTTGGCCATCATGCCCGCCCAACCTCCCACTTCGGGCTGGGAAAAGACCATCCACGCAACAATCCCACCACCCACCAGCATCAGCACCGACTGGATCACGTCCGTCACGATCACGGCCTTGAGTCCCCCGAAGATGGTGTAGGCCCCGGTCACGACAGCCATCGCAAGGATGCCGATCTGATAGTGCTTCTCATTGATGGGTCCCGGTGTCTCCTGAAGCAATTCATTGAGTGATCGCGAACCGATGTAGAAACCCGGAACCATCTGGATGACGACAATCACCATCAGCATGATGATCGCATAGGCGACACGGCTCCGGTCGTCATAGCGTTTGCTCATGTACTCGCTCAGGGTGAAGACATTGAGTTTCCGGTAGACCGGAAGAAAACCATAGCAAAGCAGGAGCAGTCCAAAGATCGCGCTGATCTCGAAGTGGCTCTGGGCAAAACCAAAGGCATAGCCCACACCCATCATGCCGACGATGTGGTTGGCGGAGACATTGGACCCGAAGATCGATCCTGCCACGCCCCACCACTTGGTTCCCTTGCCGGCAAGAAAGTAGTCCTCGGAGGATTCCTCCTTACGCCCAACCCAGATGCCGACCACCATGATCGCAAAGAGGGTTCCAAAGAAGACAGTGAGGTCGAATGGGGTCAGCAGTTCCTGATGATTCATCGCAAAAAGTTCCCGGGGTCGGTCATGAGCCTGTGCGGAACCCCGTCATCAGGTCAACGTTTTCCCCATGGGAGAATCAGGGTTGCGTCCCATGGCACATTCGACAAACTGCGGACATGTCCTTCCTGAACCGACTTTCCCTTGCAGGATCGCTCCTGCTGTTCGCAACCCACGCCACACTCGCAGCAGGCAATCCCGACAGTCGTTATCCGGAATCCCCCCAGATCCATGTGGACCACTCGGTGACCTTCCGGGTCATCGCCAGGAATGCGGAAAAGGTGGAACTCAAGGCTTCGTTCGTGAACAAGGAGCAGGCCACCATGAAGAAGGGAAAGAACGACACGTGGGAGGTAACCGTCGGGCCCCTGGAGGGTGGTATCTACGACTACTACTTCTCCGTCGATGGAACCACGGTGCTGGATCCCCACAACCGCCAGTTCAAAAAATGGCGTGCCTCCCGCAACATGTTCGAGATCCCATCAGACCCACCCGCGCTTTGGGACCTCCAGCGCGTGCCTCACGGGACGGTCCGTCATCACGAGTTCTACTCGGACAACCTGAAGACCCACCGCCAGGTCGTGGTTTACACACCTGCCGGATACGAGGACAACGGGAGGAAGACCTATCCCGTCCTCTTCCTGCTGCACGGTTCCGGTGATGATGCCACGGCCTGGACCGAAGGGGGCAAGGCGCATCGCATCGCCGACAACCTGATCGCCGCCAATGAGATGAACCCCATGATCATCGTCATGCCACACGGTCACGCGCATCAACCCGGCATCAGGCTAAGGGACCTCTCCTCCGATGACTACAGCCGGGAGAATTTCGACAGCGTCCACAGCGATTTTTTCAGGGAGCTGATCCCCTTCGTGCAGAAGAACTACCGCGTTGCAGCGAGCCGCGACGAATGGTCGATCGCCGGACTCTCCATGGGAGGAGCACAGGCGCTGAGGATCGGGCTGAACCACCCGGAACGATTCTCCACCGTCGGTGCCTTCAGTTCAGGAGTGAGCGGTGACCTCGAAGTGATCCAGTCCCGCTATGCACGGATGAAGCAGATCAACGAGGCCGACACCCAGCAGATCTGGATCGCATGCGGCAAGGACGATCGTCTTCTCGATCGAAACCAGACCTTCCACAAGTGGCTCGTGA
>CAZKNW010000604.1:0-2773 GCA_964554035.1 uncultured Verrucomicrobiota bacterium | reverse complement strand
CTGATGCCAACGGGGAATTCAGTATCCTCGTGCCGGATGAATTGACACGGACCGCAGCGGTTCGGGTTCTTGCTGACACGACCCAGACAGCGTCGTTGAATTTCAGCGTCGTTGATGACGCGAACTCCGATGCGGTCTATTCCTACAATGACCCGACCACAGATGTGCCACTGCACCTTCCTCTGACCGATGTGGATTTTGGCACCATGACCATGCCCCTGGCGACAGGCGACGTTGGTTCCACGGACTGGTCCTCCCAGGTTTTCAACACCTTTGACATGGGAGTCCTTCTTGCTGACTGGATCGCGAGCGTTGATGGTGCGAGGCCCTCGGTGGCCTACAGTATTGGTTGGAATCCGGTCAATGGGCGCAGTGGTTCCTTTTACAATGGTGGATCCAACCGTTTTTCGATGGCGGATGATGATGGTTATGACGACCCCAACATTCTGCACGAGCTCGGGCATTACGTGGAAGACGAGTTCGGCTTTTCGAAAAACATCGGAGGCTCGCATTCGGTATCCGATGATGACCAGGACCCGCGTCTTGCCTTCAGCGAGGGCTTTGCCACGTACGTCGCCAACGCGACTTTGCTTTTCAACGGCCGTCCTAGGCCGGACATCTATTCGGATCGAGACAGCTTCTCCACGGGTTCGGGGAGTGGATTCGCCTATTCGCTGGAATCGAATGCCAGTGGTGGGAGCACGCAGGAGGAGGCGGTGAATGCGGCCCTCTACGACCTGATCGATAGTAGCACCACAGAGGATGATACCAACACCACGGACGATGATTCCATCTCGGGCAAGCAGGCAGAGATTTGGGCCGTGATCGAGGAAATGAGGGTCCGGAGCCTTGAGGCTACCTCATTCGAGGATTTCTGGGACATCTGGAGGGATCTCGAACTGGGAAATGAATCCGACCTGCAGACAATCTTTGCCACTCATTCCATTGATTTCAAAGCCGACGCGCAGGAACCAAATGATACCCCGGCCACGGCAACCTCACTGACAGTCGATGGGGCGTATCTGGAAAACACCTTCTATCGCACAGGTGATACTCCCTCTGGCGACGAGGACTGGTTTTCCTTCTCAGCGACCCAGGGAAGCCATTATCGGATTCAGGTTGATGGCTCGGCGAATGCCATCTTTGGCAGGCCGGACCCCGAGATGTTCCTGATGGATCCGTTTCTGGATTATGTTTTGGCATACAGTGATGACCCTTTGGACCAATCCCTTAACGATCAGGGAGATCCGTCGGCGCAGGACATGGAGGAGACGGTGCCTTCGGTCCTGTGGCGTGCTCCTTCGACGGGGACCTTCCATGTGCTGCTGAGGCATGCTTCGCAGGAACGCAATCTTGGTGGTCGCTATGGAACCTACCAGATACGGGTGGCCGAGGTTACGGCACCGACACCGGCCGTCACGAGTGTCGCCTCGCAGGTGATGCTTCCTGGTGAGACCTATCCCATCCTGATCGTTGGCGATCACTTCGAAGTCGATGCCACGGTCACGGTGGGCGATGGCAACGCCACCCTTTCCGATGTCCGTTGGATCTCCGAGGAGGTGATGTCGGCCAACCTTCAGCCCGGAATCATGACAGCGGATGGCGACTACTCCCTCACTGTCACCAATCCCGGTGGGGAAACCGGGACCCTGTCAGCCGCCTTCGCTGTGAATGCTTCGGCACAACCACCCTTGTCCATCACCGAGGTGGATCTTGGCTCTAGCGACAGAGTGGAGATCAGGAACAACGGAACGGTCAGTGCCACTCTGACCGGTTGGAAAATAGTGGGCCGGGACGATACCGCGACCGAGGAGACCTACACGTTTTCCACCTTTACCCTCGGCGCGGGTGATACGGTGGTTGTGCATGATGATGCCGGCACGGACACGGCTACCGATCTCTATGATCAAGCCAGTGGTTTCAACTGGCCGTGGTTTGGTGAAGGGACCGGTGACGTCAGTCTCGTTGATGACTCCAACAGGAATGTCGACTATCTGAGATTTGTGAACAGTCCCACGACCGGGCATCAGGCTCCTGTGGGGGCAGGAGCTGTCTGGATGCAACCCGAGTTTCAATCCCCTCCTGAAACCTTCACCATCTCCCGGGGTGCGCTTGTTGCGAGGGAAAGGACGGGATTCGGATTGTCGAGGTCGAACCCAACCCTGCCGGAAGGGAGCTCAGGCCGGACCAATGCCTCGGATGCCGAGGAGAACAATGATGAAGCGGGTAGGGTAAGGATTCTGACCCGGGCTGAAACCTTGAGCGGACTCGGGATCAGTGAGCGTCCTGGAGCAGAAGAAGACGTGGATTGGTATGGGGTGCTGATCGATGCGGGTGATTCCGTCGACATCACAGCCCAGTTCACCCACGCCTCAGGAGACCTTACCCTCGAGGTCTACCCACCGGGTGAAACCGCCACTCCTCTTTCCACGAGTGCGTCATCCACGGACAACGAGGTCGTTCAACTGGATTCCAGCAGCACCACCTCGGCGGGCGGCGGCATCTATCGGGTGAAGGTCTTTGGCGTAGGTGGGGCGGTGAATTCGTATTCGCTGGTCTTGTCAGGAATCGTGAATGTCCTGCCCACGATCACTGACATCGCCGACCAGTCGACGGTGGACGGGACCGCCACCAGTGCGGTTGGCTTTACCGTCGGAGATACGGAAACGGCAGCTGCTTCGCTGACCTTGTCTGGAAACTCCTCCGACCAGTCTATCGTTCCGGATGGAAACATCGTCTTTGGAGGTTCAGGTGCTTCGCGGACCGTTGCAGT
>CAZKNW010000603.1:0-2784 GCA_964554035.1 uncultured Verrucomicrobiota bacterium | reverse complement strand
GTGAAAGCGTGAAGCTACCCCAAGGGAACTACACCATTCGTTTTCAAAGGGGGCCTGAGTCGGTTCTGCAGACTCGCAAGATCAAGGTCGCCAACAAGAGGGAGTCGTTCTCCTTCCAGGTGAAGCGCTGGATCGATCCCAGCCTCACCGGTTGGTGGTCGGGCGATCACCACATCCATGCCGCAGGCTGCAAGCACTACACCAATCCTTCAGAGGGCGTCCATGCCCCCGACATGATGCGCCATTGCCTCGGCGAGGACCTCAAGATCGGAGCCAACCTCACCTGGGGTCCCTGCTTTGACTATCAGAAGCAGTTCTTCACCGGCGTGGATGACAAGGTATCCGTCTATCCTTACCTGCTCCGCTACGATGTCGAGGTATCCGGATTTGGTTCGCATCGATCCGGTCATCTTTGCCTGCTTCGCCTGAAGGAGCAGATGTATCCCGGTGGCGATTCCTCCGATCACTGGCCGACGCTTTGCCTGAACACCTTGAAATGGGCAAAGGCCCAGGGAGCCCTGGTCGGACCCGCCCATTCCGGATGGGGACTTGCGATTCCCAAGGTGGAACTGCCCACCTACCTCGTGCCGCCCTTTGATGGAATCGGTGCCTGTGAATACATCGTGGATGTCACCCACAAGGTGCCCGGTCCTGATGGAGCACCTGTCCCTGCGGTGGATTTTCTCTCCACCGTCGACACACCCTACCACTACGAATTGAACATCTGGTACCACACCCTGAACGTGGGTTTCCGCACACGGATCAGTGGTGAGACTGACTTCCCCTGCATCTACGGAGAGCGCGTCGGCCTTGGCAGAAGCTACGTGAAACTGGACGGCAAGCTCGACTACAACGGATGGTGCGAAGGCATCCGTGCAGGCAGGAACTACGTGAGCGACGGACTCAGCCACCTGATGGACTTCAAGGTGGAGGATGTGGTCATGGGTGAGAAGGGCAGCGAGCTGAAGCTGGACAAGCCGAAGACCGTACAGGTCAGCGTCAAGGCGGCCGCCCTTTTGCAACAGGATCCGGTTGAGGCGATCCGCAAGCTGCAACCTACTCAGAAGCCCTTCTGGCATGTGGAGCGGTCCCGCATTGGGAACACTCGCAAGGTCCCGGTCGAAGTCATCGTCAGTGGCTACGTCGTGGCCACTCAGGAGCTGCTCGCCGACGGCAGCCAGCAGGACCTGACGTTTCAGGTTCCCATTGAACGAAGCAGCTGGGTGGCCGTTCGTGTTCTTCCCAGCTCCCATACCAATCCGGTTTTCGTTCTCGTCGACGGCAAACCCATCCGCGCTTCCAGGCGCAGCGCCGAATGGTGCCTCAAGGGAGTGAATGCCTGTTGGATCCAGAAAGAGAAGCTGATCGCGGAAGGCGAACTGGAAGATGCGAGGAAGGCGTACTCGCATGCCCGCCAGGTTTACCGCAAGCTGATCACGGAATCCTTTGATGACCGTTGATCATCCAGGTTCCAAACCTCTTTCCGTTTTATCGTCCTGCTGACCTGCACGTTCAGCGAGACTTCACGCCATGGAAAACGAACGCCCCAGACTCAACTGGTTCCGCATCCTTGCTGTGATGGGTCTGGTGGTCCTGACGGCTGCAGGCGGCTTCATCTGGAGTCGATCCATCACCCCTGACCTTGTCAGCAACCCTTCGACTCCCCGGTCAGATCCCTATTACAGCGAGATGGTCTCCGCAAAAGCTTCCACGCCAGCAGTCACCATCAACGAACTTCTGGAGAAAATGCAGAAGGTGGACAACGAGGGGTCCATGAAATTCGTTTTCGACAATGTCAGTGACCTCCAGAACAACGACTGGGGCTTCCAGCACGCGGAGGTGATTCGGGTAGCTGCCGACCAGAAAGCACCCATTGGGCGGGGTCATGTCTGGATCGATTTCATTGGCCTCGGATATGGCAAACTCGATCCCAGCAAGGACAAATGGGACCAATACGTCGATGGCCAGTTCTACGAATCGGACCTCACACCCCTCGAGGAAGACAGCTCCGACAGAATCTCCTCGCGCCAGCAACGCTTCCGATATGATGGGCTGTTTCCGAGGCTGAAGGTGGGACTCCGCAAGGACGACGGGGAACGGATCCGCCTGATTGGAATCGAATGCTTTGACGGGAGAATGAAGACGGACCTGTGCTCCAGTACCAGCTACCATCACTTTTCCGACTCGTCACACACCAGCCTGACCGAGGTCGACATTCAACGTTGGCACGATGGCCCCATCGAAATGTTCTACGATCTTGCCCATGGGGATCCAGTGATAAAGGAGATCGACGCCAACGAAGGGGAACTCATCGAGTTTGGAACCTGTTCCATGCTGCTCTTTGGCAAAGGACCCAGGGGCAACCGAGGGGTCAATACCTCATCCGATGGGCAGAAAATAACCCTGACCCTTCCAACCGGGAACGATGACGAGAGGTCCACCTTCTTCTTCATGGTGCTCCCGGAAACCCAACGACGTCCCTATGACGTGGAGGCCTTCGACAAGGACGGGAAGAAGTTGAAGACCTACGGCTCCGGTTCCTCCACCTTCATGTTCTACCAACACTTCGATTGTCCTCCGGACAAGGTGGCCCGAATCCGTTTTTCATATTTTCCCGAGATCACCCGGGTGATCTTTGAGATCCCCTCCACTCCCGGAATGCCCGCTGCCAACGAAGGGATAGAGAATCTTTTTCAGGTGGAGGCTCCCAACGTTGTCTTTGAAAGGGACTGGGAAATGCGGAACTTCATCCATCATGCCACCGGATTGAAGATGAACTACCTA
>CAZKNW010000602.1:0-2784 GCA_964554035.1 uncultured Verrucomicrobiota bacterium | reverse complement strand
GGCATCTCCTTCAACTCGGGCACCCAGGTGGCGACGTAGTTGCCGTCGGGATCGAACTTCTCGCCCTGTGTGATGGGATTGAAGATACGGAAGAAGGGTGCGGCATCGGCGCCGCAGCCGGCGGTCCATTGCCAGCCGAGGGTGTTGCTCGCGAGATCGGCATCGACCAGCGTGTCCCAGAACCAGGCTGCACCATCCTGCCAGGGCTGGAGAAGGTGCTTGATGAGGAAGGAGGCCACGACCATGCGCACACGGTTGTGCATCCAGCCGGTCAGCCATAGCTGTCGCATTCCGGCGTCAACAAGCGGATAGCCGGTCTGGCCCTTCTGCCATGCCTTGAGGAAAGTCTCGTTCTTCTTCCAGGGAAAGTCCTCAAAGGATGGATTGAGTGGATCCGAGGTTGTGTGCGGGAAGTGAAAGAGCAGGTAGTAGCCGAACTCGCGCCAACCGATCTCACTCATGAAAACGCGTGATCCCTCGTCGCCCTTTTCCAGCGCTCCACGGACGGAGGCGAGCACCTGCCTGGGGCTGATCTGTCCGAAATGGAGGTAAGGTGAGAGTGTAGAGGTTCCGTCTTCCGCAGGGAGGTCGCGGCGTTCCTTGTAGCGTGAGGCCGAGTTCCTCGAGAAAGATTTCAACCGTTTCTGCCCACCAGCCTCTGTCATGTCCCAGGCCTTCTCGATGGGCTTGTTCCAGGGAATGCTCGGGATGAAGTCCCATGCGTCCAAGGTTTCGGACTTCGGCCAGCTGGAAGGTGCCTTGATGTCCTTGATCGGCGTTGCCACCGGTTTGGGAAAGGTGCCTCCGAGGCAGTGCTTCCAGAAGGGGGTGAAGACCTTGAAGGGGGTTCCAGACTTGTTGAAGACCTTCCCGGGTTCGATCAGGAGACTTCCGTTGAAGCTCCCGACCTCGAGACCGTCTTCCTTCAGTTGGCTTTTGAGGGTCTGGTCACGCTCGATGGCCCTGGGCTCGTAGCGCCGGTTCCAGAAAATGGCATCCGATCCGGTTTCCTTGATGAGATCCTTGAGAATCCTGGATGCCGGACCTGAGCGAAGGATCAGTCTTGAGCCGTGGGAGCGAAGCGTCTCATCCAGGGACGCAAGGGCGTGGTGGAGCCAGAGCAGCGTGGCGCCTCCCGGTGTCCACTCTCCCTCGTCTTCGGGAGAGTGGATGTAAACCGGGATGATGGGCTCGCCACGCTGGATGGCCGCCTTGAGTGCAGGTTGGTCATCGATTCGTAAATCCTGTCGGAACCAGACAATCGAAGGTGCGCTGCTCATCTCAGGCCGCGCGGGCTTCGATCATGTCCATGCGCTCCTGGGCCTCCTTGGAGGGCTTGTCCTTCTCCTCAATCATCTTGCGAAGCTTGCGGAGGGCATTGTTCTGGAGCTGGCGGATGCGCTCACGGGTCACGCCAAAGATCTCACCGATTTCCTCCAGGGTCAGCCGCTCCTCGCCATTCAGACCGAAGCGAAGCTCGAGGATGCGGATCTCACGCTCGGGGAGCTTGGGAAGCAGTTCCTGGACAAGGAGGGAGCTGGTGTCGAACTCCAGCGTCTCGAAGGGGTCGCGTGCCTTCTCGTCCTTCACGATGTCCGCCAGACGATTGGTATCCTCGTCGCCAATGGGGGCATCCAGGGAAGCGGGGCGCATGGAGGCACGGCGCATGCGGCGGATCTGGGAAAGCTTCAGCCCCAGTTCCTCAGCCAGTTCCATGTCATTGGGTTCGCGTCCCAGCTCCTCGTGGAGCCTGAGCTGCGCCTTCCGCATGTGGTAGATCTTGTCCACAAGGTGGACGGGCAGGCGGATGGTCTTGGACTGGTTGGCCAGCGCTCTCTTGATGGACTGCTTGATCCAGAAGGAGCTGTAGGTGGAGAACTTGGCTCCCTTGTCCGGGTCAAATTTCTCAACCGCCCGCATCAGGCCCATGTTTCCCTCATTGATGAGGTCCAGCAGGGGAAGTCCGAAATTCTCGTAGTCCCGCGCAATCTTCACCACGAGGCGAAGGTTGGACTTGATCATGGTCTCGCGGGCGATTTCATCCCCTTCCTCAATCAGGCCTGCAAGTTCCACCTCCTGGTCAGGGGAGAGCAGGTTCTCTGTCGAGATTTCCTGAAGGTATTTGCCGAAGGAAGAGCGGCGCTGGCCAGCTTCCCGGATGGGCGTGTCAAAGTCCGTCTTGGCGCCGGAGGTTGCTGAGGATTTCTCAGTCGCCCGCTCGCGGTCTACGTTGGTTTCAGGGATGTTCAGTTTCATGATTCAGTCTGTTTTGTCTAAAAGTTTTGCCGTATTGACGGTCTCTGTTTAACTTATGTTCATTATTTGTCGAAGAAAAAAAGTACGTATACGCAACATTCTTTTGGACAGAAGCTGCGTGATAGAGTTGAGAATTTGGTAAAAACTTTATTCCTGTGTCGAACTTTCGCCTCAGTGGGGTTGAGCTTTGTCGAAAAAATGTTTAAGTGATCGAAAGATGGCCGATGCCGTTCATACCATCAAAGCAGTGTCGAACATGACGGGGTTGAGCCCGCATGTGATTCGTATTTGGGAGAGGCGCTACAGCGCTGTGGCTCCTGCGCGCACAGGTACCAAGAGGCGGGTCTATTCCGAAGCGGAGGTGGAGAAGCTTTCCTTGCTCCAGAAGCTGGTCAGCTTGGGCCACTCAATACGGAATATCGCATCCTTTGAGATCGAGGCCCTGCGGGAACTTCATCGTGGACACGGGGGAAATGGCTCCGAACGGAGTTCCGGCAGATCGACGCCCGTTGCTGAAACCAGCTTTCT
>CAZKNW010000601.1:0-2786 GCA_964554035.1 uncultured Verrucomicrobiota bacterium | reverse complement strand
CAAGGAACTGGAACGTCGGCAAGCGGAGCAGAATCGAAGGAATCGCGAGATCGAGGATGACCTGAGCAACCCCGGCGCCAGGCTCATGGGACTCCTTCCAAAGTTCCGTGAGGAGCAGGAAGCAGTAAGGGCCATGGCCAGAACAGCTTCTGAAGTCCTGGAGAGCGAACTTCAACCCCTGCTCCAACGTCGCGAAGAGCTTGAAAAGGAAATCAAGGAATCCCTGGCGCAGATTGAACGACACGGTGAACCCACCTCGGCTCCGGGATCCGGACTCCAGTCCCTTCAACGGAGAATCGGCAGGCTCAAGAACCAAATCAGGCATCGAGTCCGCGTCAACGCATTGAAGCTTCTCCTCGATGACGGTTCCACGATCCTGGCATCTCTTCTTCAGACCAGTCCCCATATACCTTTCCTCAAGGAATTCTTTCACCAATGGAAAATCCTTGAAGGCGAGGTGGATGATCTCAAGAGGCGACGAAGGGAAAGCCAGGTCAGGGCCCGTCATCTGGGCAAGAAAGCCGCTTCCGCCCTGTCGGACAACTGCGAAGCCGTCGCTCGGGGCTTTTGCTCTACCCTGGTTTCCAAGGCGACCACCGTATCCGTGAATGGTGAAATCCACATCATCAGCGGTAATGAGCGGACCTGGGAACAGCGTTACAAGACAGCATCTGGAACCGGCAAGGTCACGGCCAGCTACTCACTGGAAGCCATCGACTGGGAGGCGCCCGAGCGGATTGAGGAAAACTCCCGCAAACTGGTCCGTGCATGGAGACATCTTGGGCGGGCGATCTCGGAGCGCCGCATCACCCAGGCACGATTGATTGCTCTTCGGGAATATCGCCGTGAAGCGGTGGCGCTGCTTCTTCGTGAAATCCAGGCACACCAGGAACCATGAACCCCATACTCGAGTCCTTGTTTGGAGATCGTGGACAGGAACTGGAAGCCCTGTCCCTCCGGCGATACTCCGAAGTCGCTAGCCAGAGGGATCTTCAGTCCCAACTGGATTCGATCGAGTCCCGTGATCGGATCAAGAGGGAGAGGCTGCAATCGGAAGCCGCAGGGATCGAGAGTTCCCTCTCCAGCCTCGGCGCGGAGATGCAACAGATCCAGAAGGACCTCACCGAGATTTTGCCGGAACTGGCACGCCATTCCACCCCCTGGGAAAGTTTTACCTTCTGGATCCGGGACCTTTGGAACCGGGTTGTTCCCCAAACCATGCAGAGATCCACTTCCCAAGGTTCCCTATCCCAGTTGAAGGAACGTTGGACCCGGTCTCATTCCAGGCTCCAAGCCATCCAGTTGGAAGTCCACGCCTTTGAAGAAAGACGCACGCAGCTGGACCGGCAAATCCTCGAAGTCACTGAAGAGCGCGATGCCATCCATACACTCATCGACCAGAGCCGACTCAGGGAGGCGGAGCTTGTGGATACGATCACGGAACGTTTCACCACGCGCATCATGACGATGCCCCTCCTTTCCCTGTCCCATCAACTGTCGCAAGAAGGACTCATCTCTGCATCCGTGATCCGGGACACCCTGAAGGTCAGAAGATCCGGAAAACTTCTTTCACTGCTTCCCTTGGAACGACGATCTGATGTAGGCCCTGCCGATGCTCCCGGATCCACGCCGGAAGACAAGGTTGGTGAAGGATTCCATGAAATTCTGAACATGACCGGGATTCAACTCAAGATGGACGGAAGATCTCTCAACGGGTTTCAGGAGGACTCCCGACTCCTGTCCTACGTGCTCGTAAAGAAGTTCTTTCATGAACGGAGGTGGGATCCCTCGAATTATTCCAAGGCCCTTGTCGGGATTTGCACCGAAGCAATTCGTGAAGGCCAAAGGGAGTTGCTGAGTGATTGCCATGACGATTTCCTCAATCAAATGAAGGCTCCCTTGGAAAACCTTCTTGCCAGCACAGGACTTCAGAGGGACTCCGTCAACTGAGACAGACGAGATCTTCAGGAAGCAGCACAGGCGAGGTCCCACCATGGGAATGTCCGGGTAGATGAAAATTTTGAAGACGACCGGACGTTCCTTTTGTAGCCTCATGGACCGATGGCCAATCCGTTTGATGACAGTACCGGAAAATCCTCCAGTTCCCCTGAAATTGACGAACATGTGGTCTACATCTGCGAACACTGCGGCGAGCGCTTTGACACTCTGCGTTCGATGGCCGGACGCCTCGTCAAGTGCCCCCATTGCCGGGAGGAGACCCTGATCGCCGGTTCCAATGACGAAGGTTCCGTAGAATCGGTCCCCATGGCTGAACCGGTCCAGCAGGCCGAAGCCCAGGTCGAAGAGAAGGCGTCCAACAAGGAAAAGCCGCCAACCGAATCCAAGGAGGAACGACAGGGCTCCCGGCCTGACCGCCGCGCCCGACTCAAGCAATGCCCTGATTGCGACACCCTCGTCAGCAAAAGGGCGGAAACCTGTCCCTCCTGCGGCCTGAGGCTCCAGGCCAGAGCCGGGGTCTTTGCCATCGTTTTTTGGGGAACCATTTCCTTCCTCACCACCCTTTTCGTGTTCCTGGCCCTTTGGGTGATCATCTCCCTGCAGTTCCCGGAGCAGGCTGAGACCATCAAGGGAATGGTCGGCAATCCACGTCAGGCATTCCTACTGGATGCGGAGTCCTCTTCACCCGCCATCTCGGCTCCCACTTCTACCAAGACCGTGAACGATGAAATCCAGCCGGTTGTTCAGGAATCCGACACGACTCCCCCCCCTCCCAATCCGCCTCAAACAACCGAAAAGACCGTCAAGTTCAGTGAACTGCTTGAGAA
>CAZKNW010000600.1:0-2792 GCA_964554035.1 uncultured Verrucomicrobiota bacterium | reverse complement strand
GGGCTTGGGTACCGAAACCGATGGTGGCACCGATCGGCTGCCCCGCCAGCATGTGTGCACCATCCAGCTCGCCACTGATGACACGATCCAGAAGCACCTTCCAGTTGGCCTGCGCCTCGACCTCCACAAAGAGGCCTTCGTCCTCGAAGTAGTTCATCTCCTTGGCGATGACCAGCGGCGCACAGTCGGTCAACTTGATGAATCCGAACTTCAGGTCCGGCTTTTCCACGTCAAGGGGTTCGGTCATCGGACCACTCTCCTCCATCGGAGAGGCCGCGGCCACAGTACCAGAGGCTTCTCGGGCAGAGGATCCACCTCCGCAACCGATCATGATTCCGGACACAACCGCCATTCCAGCAGCAAGGAACCGGCGTCTGGTCCTGTCGTATTCAGGAGCCCACCGGAATTCCAGGCCGGAGGACGTCATTGTGTGTTTGTTCTTCATTGGGGCTTTGTTTGCGTTTCAGGGTTGATGACACATCACGCCGCAACGACGTCATGCGCCAAATTGGCTTCTGCATGCTTGGCAAGAAACTCGCGCGCCTCTTCATAGATGTCGGCACGGTAGATCCGGCGGGCGGTTGCAGGACGGATCTTGGACCGCTCCGCCTCGGAGAGGGAGTTACGGAAGCTGGAGAGGACCCAGCTTGAGGATTCCGGGCAGGGATTGTTCGCGGCACCAAAATGAAAGACATGCATCGGGGCACGCTCTTCACCATCCAGCCGGTCAAAGGATCCCTTGAAGGAAGTCTGGATCAGGTTGGGCGAAAGCCCGAGGTATTCAGGCCGTGCCAGCACGCTCGCGATCTCCCCGTAGTTGTCCGGGTCGTCGCAATATCTGCCCGCCTCCATCATGGCCGCCGAAAAGGCCACGCACTCCTCGCGGTGGCCCTCGGCGAAATCCGCCTTTGCCATGAGGACCTTCTCGGGATGTCCCGGGCACAGGCCAAGGCTGGTCGCCACGGGAAAGCCATGTCCTTCACGGATGGCAATCGTGTTCCACGGCTCACCCACGCAGTAGCCATCCAGGTTCCCTGCTCTCAGGTTCAGGCTGACCTGGGGCGGGGGCAATACGGCGATCTGCACGTCCTCGTCCGGATCAATGCCATTCTTCTGGAGCCACATCCTCATGAGAAAGTTGTGCGAGGAACAAAGGGAAACCACACCAAAGGTCAGCAGGCGCTCACCCCGCTTTGCCCTGACGTAGCTTGCCAGCGCCTCACCGTCCTTGACCCCCTGATCTCGAAGGGCGGTGGAAAGGGTCACCGCATTGCCCTGCCTCGAAAGTACAAGAATGGCATGGCATTCCACCGGTGCGGATCCGATTCCAAAGGTGGAGGCGTATGGAAGACCGGCCACCGCCTGGGTCAGGTCCAGTTCATCATAGATGAGCTTCTCCCGGATGGTCGCCCAGCCCAGCTCACGGCTCAGACGAACGTTCAGTCCAAACTTGTTGTAGATTCCCAGCTCCTTGGCCATGACCAGGGGCGCGCAATCATTGAGGGGAACGAAACCGACCTTGATGGGTCTTGGCCTACGAACTGCTAGAGTGGGCATTCCGGTTGGGACGAGGTTTGAATTGGACTGTGACTTTTCAGACATCTGACGAGCCAACTAGCGTAGCTCGTGCCAACTCGAAGAAAGCCGAACGATGCATCAAAAAAATCGTTTTAATTCAGTGAATGAAAGGAATTCATAAGTGAACTATCCGCTAGATAGCAGACAATTAAGGGCATTTACCGTTCTCGCGAGGGTGGCCAGCTTTACTTTGGCAGCAAAGGAACTCTTTCTTTCGCAGAGCGCTGTCAGCCACTCCATGAAGGCTTTGGAGCAGGAGGTAGGCTGTCGCCTTTTTGACAGGGTGGGCAAAAAGGTTTTGCTCACACAGGCCGGAGAACAGCTTTTGGTTTATGCCGAAAGAATCCTTGCCGACATGGAGCAGGCGCGGGCCTCGCTCAAGGAGCTTGGCCAATGGGGAAAAGGCCGCGTGCGCATCGGTGCAAGCATCATGGCCTGCCAATACATACTGCCCCAGGTGCTGCGCGAGTTTAAGGAAAGCTTCCCCGACTGCCGCATCATGATCGAACCCGGCGACACTCCGATGGCCATTGAATACCTGCATGCCAACCGCATTGATCTCGCCATCGCACTGCAACCCCTGAACGAGGAGAAGATCGAGTTTGATCCCCTGTTCACCGATGAGCTGGCATTCCTGCTGGGCCCCATGCATCCCTGGGCAGCATCCCGAAGGGTGATCCAGGACCAGATCAAGCATCAGAACTACATCCTCTACAGCAAGAACAGCTACACCATGCGGATCGTGGAGGACTACTTCCGACGCGAGAACGTCGAGCTCAACACCGTGATCGAGCTCGGCAGCATGGAGGCCATCAAGGAGATGGTGAAGCTGGGGCTTGGCGTCGGCATTGTTTCACCATGGATCGCAAGGGATGAAATCCGGGAGGGATCCCTCGTCTGCCTACGACTCGGAAAGCGCAAGCTTCGCAGGAGCTGGGGCATCTTCCACCTCAAGGGGCGACGCCTTGGCCTGGCCGAGGAGACACTCGCTGGACTCTGCAAGTCCGCCACGGAAACCCTCACCCACGACTACTCACTGAAGGCCATTACCGGCGCCGACCTCTAGCAGGGAAGGATTGGTGATTGACTTCGAGTCCTTGATCCTTTTCCATCCCTGCACGCTCGATGAATTTTTCCAAATTCAGCCTCAAAAACCAGAACCCCGTAAACGGGATGCGCCACCATGTATCCCGCGTCTGGATTGGTGGCGCCAA
>CAZKNW010000599.1:0-2798 GCA_964554035.1 uncultured Verrucomicrobiota bacterium | reverse complement strand
GGCTCCGGCAAGTCGACGACCATCAAGATGCTGCTTGGACTGCTTTACCCGACCAAGGGTCACATCGAGGTCTTCGGAAAGTCACCCAGGCACGTCGGCACGAAGTCCCGGATCGGTTACCTTCCTGAGGAATCCTACCTTTATCGTTATCTGAGCTCCGAGGAGACCCTCAAGTTCTTCGGCAGTCTCTTTCAGCTGGAGAACAAGGACCGGGAGCGCCGCATCGAGCAGCTCATCGAGATGGTGGGTCTGAAGAACGCCACCAACCGCATGGTTGGGGAGTTCTCCAAGGGCATGCAGCGCCGTATCGGTCTGGCTCAGGCACTGATCAATGATCCGGACCTGGTCATCCTCGACGAGCCGACCTCGGGCATGGACCCGATTGGCTGCCGCGAGATCAAGGACCTGGTGCTGGCACTGGCAAAGCGTGGCAAGACCGTGATTCTCAGCAGTCACCTTCTCGCGGATGTGGAGGATGTCTGTGACCGCGTCGTCATCTACTACGGTGGGCAGGTGCGCGCCATGGGAACCCTCAAGGAGCTTCTCAAGGAGCCTGACACCCTGCAGATCACCACGCCCGTACTGCCCAAGGCGACCACGGAAAAGGTCCTCGAGATCATCCGGGCCGACATTGGCGATGGAACGGTGCGCCTCGACAATCCCACCCAGAATCTGGAGAGCTACTTCCTCAACGTGGTCCGCCAGGCCCGCGAAACCGAGGAGACCTCCGGCGCGACCTCCGGCAGTGAGGTGGCAGCCTACCTCAGGGGAGACGGCACTGCCTCCAAGGAGGCAAACCAGTCCGACAAGGTGTTGGATCGCCTGACCCGCGAGAAGGGGCACGATCCGCTTGCCGCTGCGAAGGCCAAACCGAGTGAGCCTGAGGCTCCCACGGTGGATCATGCCAGGTTGGATGCCCTCGCTTCGGTATCGGCGGCACCCGCGCTGTCCACGGAAGCGACAAAGGAATCCGGAAAGTCGGAGGAGGATCTTTCTGAGGCCGATGAGAAACTGTCCTCGTTGCTTGGGGGAGAGAAGAAGGATGAGGAAGGGAAGTAGGGAAGTAGGGAAGTCACCCTGCACTGAAGTCGTATGAAGAGCATCCTTGCCATTGCCGGACTGACCCTGCGCGCCGCCGTGCGCTACAGGTTCTTCATTGTCATGGCGGTGTCGCTTCTTCTGATCGTTTCGTTGCTGCCGATCCTGATCAAGCATGACGGCACGGCGGAAGGGCTCCTGCAGATCCTCATCACCTACACACTGAGCGCCGTCTTTGTGCTGCTGGGGGCCTCCACCCTCTGGATGAGCTGCGGCGTGCTGTCGCGTGACATCGATGACTGCAGCATACAGATGCTGGTGGTGAAGCCGGTGCCCCGCTGGAAGATCTGGCTGGGCAAGTGGGTCGGTATCTTCTTCATCAATTTCACCATGCTGACGGTCTGCGGTACCATCCTTTTCGGACTCATCAGCTGGAGGGCCGGGAAGCTGACCGAGGAACAGAAGGCGGTGCTTCACAATGAACTACTGGTCGGGCGTGGTGTTGCCGCTCGTGAGATCGAGGACAACGACAAGTTGGTCGAGGAGGTCTACAAGGAAAGGGCAAAGAACAATGAGGACTTTGCGGCGCTTCCCAAGGAGACGGCCATGGAGGAGGTCAGGAAGTATGTCGAGGCCTACGAACAGATGGTGCCCGCCTATTCCGCCAAGGTTTATCAGGTCAACATGAGCAGCATGGCGGATGACGTGAAGGACAAGGCACTGCAGCTTCAGCTCAAGTTCAATCCATCCAGGAAGGACCTCAACAACCGTTACCCGATCGGACTGGTGGTGGGGAATTCCGCGTCAACCAACAGCAGCCGGCTTGAGATCGTCCTCCCTGGTGAGCGTGCCACCATCGTGCCACTGCCTGCCAACCTGCTCGACGAGAGCGGAAGGGTTGCCGTGCAGATCCAGAATCTCAGTGAATTTGACCTTTCCTTTCCGCCAGATGAGGGCATTCAGATCCTTTTTCACCAGTATGGCTTTCGCCTGAACTTCCTGCGCGGGCTGGCAATTCTGCTTTTCTGGCTTTCGCTGCTTTCGGCCATCGGGCTTTCGGCAGGAACCTTTCTTTCATTCCCGGTCGCCTCCTTCCTGTCCTTGAGCCTGCTTGTCATCGGCATGTCCACCGGACTGATCTCCGAGGTGCTTGATGATGGTACCCTGTTGCCGGCGTCCTTCCAGGGGCCGATGTTTGTAAGGATGGTCGTGGACCTTTTCTTCCTGCCGATGTTCCAGGTGATCGTCGGTCTCTTCAGTGCCGTGCTCGGGTTTTCACCGATTGACTCACTCAGCTCTGGACGCAGCATCACTTGGGGAGACCTGTTCAGGGCACTGTTCCAGATCGTCATCGTGATGGGGGGCGCCATTGCCGCATTGGGCATGTATATTTTCACCCGGCGTGAACTCGCCACAGCCCAGAACCAGGAATGACGCTTGAGAAGAGGGAAAAGCTCTACAAGCCGGCCCTGGCCCTTTTGGCCGTGGTCATGTTGCTGGTCAGTTCCGGGATGCAGGGGAAACTGAATGAGGTCCGCCTGGAGAAGCAACTGAGCCGTCGTGATCCCCTTGAGAACGCGCCTCCCGCCCTGGCGTTTACCACGGTTGCCCTGGGTGGCTTCCGCGGAATCATTTCCAACATCCTCTGGATGCGTGCCACCAAGCTCCAGATGGAGGACAAGTATTTTGAGCTCATTCAGCTGGCGGACTGGATCACCAAGCTCCAGCCCACCTACGTGGATGTGTGGAAATTCCAGGCA
>CAZKNW010000598.1:0-2814 GCA_964554035.1 uncultured Verrucomicrobiota bacterium | reverse complement strand
CGGTCGAACTCCCTCCCGGGACCGAGGTCTACATCACCCAGACCCTCGGAGGCTCCTTCACCGTCCGCGTCGAAGGAGGTCTCTTTCGCATCGCCGACAAGGACGCCGATGCCTTAGGCATGGAACCCGGAGCCGCCTCCAGTCAGCCGGCCATCAATCCCGAGGACTTCGAGGAAGGCCACGTTTGGGAAGCCCTGAAGACCTGCTTTGATCCCGAGATCCCCGTCAACATCGTCGACCTCGGACTCATCTACGACATGGTGGTCACCAAGAACGAGGCCGGTGACAACAAGGTGGACGTCAAGATGACCCTGACCGCGCCCGGATGCGGCATGGGCCCCACCATCGCCGCCGATGCGCAGGACAAGATCGTCGCCATTCCCGGGGTCGGTGAAGCCGTCGTTGAAATCGTCTGGGACCCGCCCTGGCACCAGTCGATGATCACCGCCGCTGGCAAGGAAGTGCTGGGGATTGAGTAGACGACCGCGAGTTCCAAACCAAACCCAATCAGACAAACCAAAATCAGCAATCTGGAATCCCCAAAGCCCGACAGATCTTTCTCGCCAGATTGTTTTAGATCTCCGTATGGCGTGGCACCGCTTCAACGACTCCGTTTTCAGGATTGGTCCAAAGGGAATGGCTGGCACCTTCCCGTTTCAGAATGCAACCATTTCTTCAGAGATGTTTGAGTAAACTGCTCCTCTTCATCCGATCGCAATTGTCTCCTTGATCGCGTCATCGGGAAGTCCTCTCAAGCTATCGGCCAGCCGATCCTCCAACACCAATTGAATGGCAGCCGCTAGGTCGGCCTTGGCTTCAGCAACGGATTCACCTTGTCCATTGGCACCTGGAACTTCAGGACAATATGCTCAATATCCGCCTTCTTCAGCTTCTTCAATCACTGCTGTGAATTCACCCTTCATACCGTAAACTTATCCAAGCCGATTCCCCTCTGCAAGCCCGGTGAGAACACACCTCCTCAAAACGGCAGGTAGTGCGGCCTGTATCGAAGGAGATTCCATGTCTCCTCGTGTTTTGCCCAGTCTTCCCAGCCGATGGACTTCAGGATCTTGATGCGCTTGTCATGGAGTTTCCTTGAGGGAGTGGCCTTGGACATCTGTCCCTGGAGGATGTCGAGCGCCGTGGCGTAACGCTCCTGGCGTCGCTCGTTCCGGATCTTGAGGAGGATGTATTTCGAGTCGTTGACATCCACCCACCGCTGGAGCTCGGCGTAGTTGTCCTCAAAGGCGTTCTCCCCGAGGGTCGGGATGGGATGATTGTCCTTCTTCTCTGTCTCATCCGACTCCTTCTTTTCGGAAGCCTCCTGGTGCTCCTTGATGATGGTCTCACCGTAGGCGATGGCCCTTCCCTTGCGATAAAGCAGATCGGCCAGCTGGTCGCGCTTCTTGTCCATCTCCTTGCGCTTCTTCTCGAGGTCCTTGTCGCCTTCTGGAATCCGCATGCCGTAGTGCTTCTGAAGGGCGTCCCTATCGATCAGGCCGATCATCTCATCACAAAGCTCGATGATCGCATCGATGTTTTTCTTGCGGGCATTGTCCGCGTCGATCTTCTCCAGCCTGACCATCCGGACCTCCATGTTGTCGGGCCAATCCTTGATCAGGCGCTTGTAGAGATTCGCGAAGTCCTTCGAATTTTTGTCTCCCTTCCATCGTTTCAACTGCTCAATCATGGCGTCACGCATGTGTTCCTTGAACTTGTCCTGCTCGCTCTTCTTCTCCTTCGAGCCCCCGGAATCCGAGGAGCCTGGTTTCGAGGCATCCGCCACCGGGACCGTCATCAGCGCCGTATAGCCACCAGGGCGCTTGGACCCTCCGGGAAGCCCGCCATCCTGACTGCAGAGCGTGTAGTTCCCAACCAGCACATCGCCCGCCTCTGCAAACTTGGGCAGTTCCTTCCGCTCGGGCACCGAGAACCAAACGGCACGCTGGTCTCCCTTCTCAAGTGTGGAGGACGTAAGCTTCCGGCCATCGGTGAGGGCATCCGTTCGTGTGGGGTATGCACTGACGGAAATCGACTTGGACAACTTGCGGTCCAACATCATCGGCAGTTGCTTGAGTTGCTCCAGCCGCGACCGGTCATCATGGCGCGCATGAAACTTCAGGACATAGCTCCCCTTCTCCAGCGACTCCGACTTGCCACTCGATCCGTGATCCACAAGCCGCTTGTTGTTGTCGTAGAGCGCCCAGAGCTTGGACTCCCATTCATCATTCAGGTCAAACCGGAACTCCACGGTGGCCTTGGCATCGAGGCTGAACTTGTAGGTGTTCACCACCTCCTGGATAAGGCGCTCATCCGGCAGCATGTCGCGGTCCGGGTCCAGTGCGCGAATCTCATGATCGCTCGGTTTGAAATGCTTACGAACCGCCTTGAAGGAGACCGAGGGAGCGAGGGTCTCATCACCAAGAAAGGAAGTCACATCCAGGCGTTCCACCGAGTCATGGCCATTGAAGGCAAGCGCGTCCGAGGAGGGCTGCAGGCCGCGGAACCGGACACGGACATCATATTGGCCTCGTCCGTCCGTCGACCAGTATTGCGCCAGGACCAGTTCCATGGTGCGACCTGCTTCGACACGCAGGCTGATCGCCTTCTCCTCGCCTCCAACCAAAGTGAGGTAGGAACGATTCTCGAAGCTGCGGAAGGAACTGCCAGGAACCGACTGAACCGTGTGCAGGACGACTCTCCTTGGGTTCTCAAAACCGGATGCCGTCACGAAGACATCGGCCCATTGCGCCCCGGAAGGAACATCAACAAACCTCCGAGTCAGACCGCCATTGTCCAATGAGGTTTCGAAGG
>CAZKNW010000597.1:0-2817 GCA_964554035.1 uncultured Verrucomicrobiota bacterium | reverse complement strand
AATCTCCCGGAATCTACACCGACGCCATGGTCGAGGGATGGAAGAAGGTGGTGGATGCCATCCACGAGGTGGAAGGAACCGTCTTCCTGCAGCTTTGGCATTGTGGCCGTGCTTCGCACAGCAGCTTCCATGACGGCAATCCCGCCGTGGCTCCTTCCGCCATCAAGATCAACGGTGACCAGATCCACACGCCCAAAGGTAAGGAAGACTATGAAGTGCCACGTGCCCTGGAGACGGAGGAGATCGCTGGTGTCATCGCCGACTATCGCCAAGCCGCGCTCAATGCAAAGAAGGCCGGCTTTGATGGCGTTGAGATCCATTCCGCCAACGGATACCTCCTGGACACCTTCATGCAGTCCAAAACCAATCAGCGAACCGACCAGTATGGTGGAAGCGTTGAGAAGCGCTTCCAGATGCTGAAGGAGGTCGTCGCAGCCGTGACCGAAGCCATGCCCGCCAATCGCGTTGGGGTCCGATTCTCTCCAAATGGTGTTTTCAATGACCTGGGCTCACCCGACTACAGGGAGCAGTTTACCTACGCCGCCTCCCAATTGGATTCAGTCGGACTAGCCTACCTCCATGTCATGGACGGACTCGCCTTCGGATTCCATGAACTCGGCGAACCCATGACCCTTTCCGAATTCAGGAAGGTCTTCTCGGGACCGCTGATGGGCAACTGTGGCTATAACCAGGAGACGGCAGAAAAGGCGGTGGCAGGTGGCGACGCCGACATGATCGCCATCGGCCGCCCCTACATCAGCAATCCGGATCTTGTCGAACGCTTTGCCAACAACTGGCCGCTGAATCCGGATGCTCCCGTCGAGGACTGGTACACTCCCGGAGGCGCCAAGGGATACACGGATTTCCCTCTCTACTCAGGCAAGCAGATCTGAGTTGCCTGAAGACGCCCTAAAACACCTGTATCAACACCACCCAGTTGATGCAGGTGTTCGCTTTCTTGGAATGGCCACCCAGCGTCAAAGTCAGCCGCCCATCACTGACCACCACCTCCCTCGACACCTCGATGAACCCACCTTCCGAGGTGTCCAACTCCACGACGTCCCTACCGCCCTCAATCATCAGGCGTTGTCCGAGTTGCTCGTGCTCCGAATCGCCAAAGCAGGCGATCACCTGCCATGTTCCCTTCGGCACAGCGCATTCCCAGACATCCTCGGAACGGGTAAAGACGAAGCCCTTGCGAAGTGGATTGGGATCGGAGGCTCGTAGGCGGGTATTGGCCTGAATGTCCCTCAGCCAGCCGTAGCCTCGTGACTCGTCAAAGGGCGCACCCACGTCCTTCCTGAAGCCTTCAGCAACAGGGCTGGTCTTTGAAGTGAAGTTGATGGCGATGACATCCGGCGAAGCCAGAACATCGACTTCCGGCAATCCATCCCGGGAAGGATCCTTCAACCATGGCGTCGGAGCCCTTACAAGGGACACAGGTATGGGCTGCCGCCTCAGCACTTCCCAGAGCTGGATCGCAAAGGAACGCCGGGTGCCTCCTCCTGGAATGTCCGGCATCGAGTAACCTTGGATACCAACGGCATCCGAGACTCGCTGTCTCCATTCATCGGTTGCCTCCAGGTCCGGCTGGAATGAGGTTTCTGAAGCCTTCAGGTCGAGGACGCGTCTGAGCGCCAGATGCTGGATCGCGACAAAACCCTCTTCGTACGGATCGACATCAGCAAAGGGCCAGATGGCCAAAGGGACACCCCCGTCGGCCTCAAGCAGTCCCGCCCAGATGGCATCGAGGCGTTCGCCCTGCCCTGAAAGCCCAGCCGGTTCCTCCCCATTCTTCAGGGCCACAGCCGCCACGGCACCCGCTGCTTGTCCCGCATGAACCGACTGGTCATGCAACCGACAGGAGGAACTGACGATGCTGCTGTATCCCAGGTTCTTCTGTGCGCCCAACAGCCCCTTCATCTTCTCCGGCACCATTGATCGCAAGGGAAAGACACACCGCCCGGTTCCACCCCTTCCGAAACGTCTACCTCCCCGAAAGTCGGCTTCCCAAGGTCCATTGGCACCCTCATCCGTCGTCCAGGAACGATGCGTTGGATGGAAGTCCATTTCAAACTGCCACGAAAAGACGGGATCGTGAAAGCGTCGGGTGGCGTAGTTGGACCGGTCCTCGAAACCAATGACCTCCTGCTCCTTGAGCATGTGCCTCGCTACCAGGCGCAGGCTTTCGCGGATGTAGGGTTTTGGGGGCAGACGGTCTTCTGTCCCAAACTCCTGGGAAAGCCCCATTCGATGGAAACGCGGATACTTCGACTGGAGATGATAGAGGAACTTCAGTGAATGATTCTTCGCATCCGCAAAGACGATCCGACGCTGTTCCCGGTTCATCGCGACGATGTTCTTCATGGAAGCGCCCGGCTCATTGGCCTCCAAAGCGGCAGCCAGCTGAGCAGGGTACACATCAAGCGGATAGTCGATGGGCGGTGTATTGATCAGGAGGACATCCGGAGAATCAATCTCCCTGAAACCCTTTCCATCGACCAGTCTCCGGGTCGTGTAGGCAAACTCGTCATCGATCCACCCCCAACGTCCCGTGAAATAACGCGGATCATAACCCGGAGGCTTCGGGATCAAGGCTTCCTCACCCTGCTCCTCCAGGATGAGGCACCAGGTGATGGGATTCATATCCGTGGGATACTCGACCTTTGCGGGGGCACTGGGTTCTCCGAACTCCGCAGCGGCATCCACGCCCGCATCCCAAGCGGCCCCAGAGAGCCGGATCACATCGCCCCAGTCGCTGGCATCAATGGTTAGTCGTGCCTTGACGGTCAGGGACTCCTGGTCCTTTTCGGAAAC
>CAZKNW010000596.1:0-2819 GCA_964554035.1 uncultured Verrucomicrobiota bacterium | reverse complement strand
TTGGCTGGTTGCTGTGTCCATCAAGCTTTTCGGGGTGAACGAGTTTGCCGTCCGTCTGCCGCTGGCCCTGGCCGGAATGAGCGGCGCCCTCATGGTCTTCCTGTTGGCGAGCGAGTTTGGTGGAAGAAGGGCGGGGCGATGGGCCGCACTCGGGCTTTCATCCTCGGTGCTCTACTGGGCCATGGCGCGGATGTTGACGACCGACATCTTCCTGACCGCCTTCACCTCCTGGGCTCTCTACTGCTTCTGGCGTGGATGGAGGACACTGGATGACCTGGAATCCGAAGATGAGGATGTCCGGGGTGGTGCCGGGAGGAGGTTCTTTTTCTGGCAGATCGGCATGTGGGTCCTTCTGGGACTGGGTTTCCTTACGAAAGGACCGATTCCTCCTGTGATCGTGGGGGTGACCGTTCTCGGGATGCTCTTCTTCAGGAAGAACCGCCTGCGCTGGCAGTTTGTGATGCTTTCCGCGATGGCGGGCATCCCGGTCTTCTGCACCGTGGCGCTGCCGTGGTTCTTCATGGTCTTCGCGGCGGAGGAACCCGCCTTTGACTTCATGGTGAAGGGGCAGGTGGTGGGGCATGCCATGGGCGGGCATTCCAAGGGTCGATCCGCGCCCTTCTTCTATTTCTTCGGTATCCTTGCCGCCGGATTCCTTCCCTGGACTCCTTTGTTGGGATGGTTCTGGAGAAGGCGTTGGTGGAGGGAAATGTCGCCGCTCGACCGGGAAAGACTGGTCTTCCTGGCCGTATGGGGACTCTTCACCTTCGTCATGTTCTCCGTGAACAGCTCCAAGCTGCCGGCCTACATCCTGCCCATGTTTCCTCCGCTAGCGGTCTTCCTCGGATGGCGATTTCTCGGCGAAGGAAAAGGGATCGAAGTGCCGCGTGCGGCCTGGCGCGTGGTGTCCTGTCTGCCCATGCTTCTGATGGCCGCTGTTCCCATCGTCTACTACTTCGCCTTCAGGATCTCGGATCAGGCGTGGTTCTGGTGGCAGTCGGGAGCTGGATTTCTGCTCTTGGGTGTGCTTTGGGCGATCAACCGCAAGTGGCCTGTGGAGAAACTGGCAGCGGTGGCGGTGGCGGGGCAGTTGCTCCAATTGTCACTGCTGGTCGCCTTGGTGCCAACGATTGAGACCCGTCTTCGCAGCAACCAGACGTTGAAGGAAGTGGGAGAGACCCTGAAGGAGATCCATCAGCCGGGGGATGTCCTACTGTGTTGGGGGCGTTTTCCACAGGGGCTTCCCATGTATGCGCACCCCGTGATCAACGCCACCAACCGTCCCTATCTGGTTTCCATGCCTCAATTCCGGCTACCTTTCGAGTATCCCGGCAACGCTCCGAGGCTTGAGGGCATTGCGATCACCAATGAGGTTGACTACGTCAGGCTTCTGGAGGGAGAGGCGAGGGTTCTTGGGGTTGGATGGGCGGGGGCGAAGGACTTTGCAGCCGCCAAGGCAACCAACACCACCATCCACCTGCTTCTCCGTTCCGGGCATTGGGAGGTCTTTTCCAACCGTGCGGACAAATCAAACGGCTTGGAAGGACCATCAGAATAACTTCAGAAAACCCAATTTTGGATTCCTGTTTCTAATGACGCTGATTAAGAAATCCGAAAACTGGGGGTCGACTTCTGAAAATTTTTGAACGCGGGGGAATCAGGGCGTAAAAAGTTCTTGAGTTTTGAAGGGGCAGCTCGTTTTATCGGCCGCCCTAGTTCGTATCTGGAACCGGTTGAACCCCAAAATTTTTACCAGCTCCGGAAGGCCTGAAAAAACGCTCGTGAAAAAAATCACAAACTCTTTTTAAGCCGTAGACAAGTTGATCCGAAGTCAAAGCCTTTAACACCAGACCAGCGTAAATGTCGGACGTTTTCCCTAAATGGACCAACAGGCTGCCGCTCTACATCCTGATCGGCGGCGCCATGGTGGCTGGCGCGGTCACGGCGGGCGTCACCTACTACTTCACGCCCAAGTATACCCGAGTGGGTTACAAGCCGATCCAGCCCGTGGCCTTCTCCCACTCCATTCACGTCGACCAGGTCGGCCTGGATTGCCGCTACTGCCACAGTCATGTGGAGAAGTCGTGGTATTCCAATGTGCCCGCCACCTCCACGTGTATGAACTGCCACAACCAAGTGTTGAAGGAGGATCCCAAGCTGGAAGTCGTTCGCGACAGCTTCGCGACCGGTGAGCCGATTCCCTGGGTTCAGATCCACAAGGTGCCGGATTACGTCTATTTCAACCACTCCGTTCACGTGAATCGCGGTGTCAGCTGTGTCGAATGCCACGGTCGCGTCGACCAGATGGACGAAGTGGAGCATGCCAAGCCGCTCAGCATGAGCTTTTGTCTGGATTGCCACCGCAATCCCGAAGAACACGTCCGTCCTCTCGAGCACGTCACAGACCTCGACTGGAAGTGGAGCGACGATCCAAAGAAGAATGCGCAGCTCCAAAAGGCGCATGGATCGCAGCTCGTGAAGGACTGGAATATTCAATCCACTGATAATTGCTCGGCATGCCATCGATGAAGACCAAACCAGCAAAACATTCCATCCCGAACACCGGGGCAGGTTACTGGCGCAGTCTGGATGAGCTGTCCGGAGCGCCTGAGTTCAACAAGTGGGTGGACCGGGAGTTTCCAGAGGGTGCCTCGGAGTTCACCGATCCGCAGGGACGCCGCAATTTCGTCAAGATCATGTCGGCCTCCTTCATGATGGCTGGCCTGGGAATGACCGGGTGCCGCCGTCCTGAAGAGCAGATCCTTCCGTTCGCCAAGCAGCCCGAGGGATACGTGCATGGTGTTTCCCAGTGGTTCGCC
>CAZKNW010000595.1:0-2821 GCA_964554035.1 uncultured Verrucomicrobiota bacterium | reverse complement strand
TCGCCGAGGATGCGGAAGCGGCCTTCCAGTTGCTGGAGAAGGAGCGCTTCGATGTGCTGCTCACCGACCTGCGTCTTCCCAATGACGACGGACTCTAGCTGATCACGCGCGCCAAGTCCCTGAGTCACCCCCCGATCTGCATCTTGATGACCGCCTACGGTTCCGAGGAGGTGGCGGTCGAGGCGATGCGCAAGGGTGCTGATGACTACATCGCCAAGGGGCGCATGCAGATTGATGAGCTGGAGATGAGGATCGCCAAGGCGCTACGTTCCAACAGCCTCGAGGCGGAGAACAAGGAGTTGAAGCAGCAGCTCAGCAGCCGGCATGGAATGGAGAACATCATCGGGCAGTCCTTCGCGATGGTGGAGGTGCTGGATGTGGTCAGGCAGGTGGCCCCGACCCGGGCATCGGTTCTGGTCCTGGGTGAAAATGGCACCGGCAAGGAGATGGTGGCCAAGGCGATCCACCAGCTAAGTCCCAGGGCGGAAGCTCCATTGATTTCAGTGCACTGCGCGGCGCTGTCGCCGACCCTCTTGGAGAGTGAGCTTTTCGGGCATGAGAAGGGAGCCTTCACCAACGCCCATGAGCGTCGGATCGGTCGGTTCGAGCAGGCCAATGGTGGTACCTTGTTCCTGGATGAGATCGGCGAGATCGATGCCACGACGCAGGTGAAGCTACTACGCTTCCTTGGCGAACGGACCTTTGAAAGGGTGGGTTCCAACAAGACGCAGACTTCCGATGTGCGCATCATTGCCGCCACCAACAAGGACCTGGCGAAGATGGTGCAGGAGGAGACCTTTCGTGAAGATCTCTACTTCCGACTGAAGGTGGTCGTGGTCAACATGCCCCCGCTGCGGGACCGCGCCCAGGATGTACCGCTGCTGGCCAATGCCTTCCTCAAGGAATACGCCCGCGAGAATGGCAAGAAGCTGACGGAGTTCCGTCCCGAGGTGTTGGAGGCCATGATGGAATATCGTTGGCCCGGCAATGTGCGTGAGCTTCGTTCGGCCGTGGAGCGTGCCGTCATCTTTGCCACGCCCCCCGCCATATCGTTGAGGGATCTGCCCAAGGAGATCCTGGGAAAGGATGCCATGTCGGTCTCCCGGCCTGAGAAGGGGCAGGTGGTGGCCACGTCGGGCATGACAGTCAAGGATGCCGAACGCGAACTGATCATCCAGGCGTTGCGCGACTGCGACGGAAACCGAACCAAGGCGGCACAGAAGATCGGCATGAGTCGCCGGACGCTTCACCGCAAGCTCCACGAATACCACCTTGAAGATTTCTGATCCCAGCGCGGGAGTTTTTCCCGGAACAGGTTATTCATACCCATGAGCGTCTTTCTGCAGAACTGGATCCATCGCCTCGAGGAAGGGGCCGGCGTCGCGGTGATCCGCTTTGCGACGGCGACGATCGTGTTCTTCTCCCTGATGATGGTGCACCACCTGAGGGAATCGCGCTCCCTTGGGGCACCGGAAGCCATGGATGCCGCGCAGCTCGGGCGCAGCATCGCAAGGGGGGAGGGCTTTGAGACGAAGTTCATCCGTCCCTACGCCATCCAGTTGACGCAGGTGAAGACGGGAGTAAGCCCAGACCTGACACAGCCCTTCCAGGATGTCTCGAATGCGCCTGCATGGCCGTGGTTGCTGGGTAAGGTCTTCAGACTGACCGCTTCGGAAGAGAACCTGCAGGCTGAAGGGCAGGAAGTGGCCCTTGAGTTGGAAAAGCGCATCCGCTGGCTGAACCAGATCCTGTTCTACCTGGTATTGGTGGTGCTCTTCCGCACCGCAGTAAAGTTGTTTGATGAACGCGTGGCGTGGTTGTCGGTCATCCTGCTGGGTGGAGCGAACGTCTTCTGGAACCTGACCCTGGCCGGTGTGTCCGTCCTGCTATCGACCCTGTTGCTGTTGCTTTCCGTCTGGGCCTTTGTCTCCGCCGTGATCGGGGAAGGTGAAAAGGAATGGGGGGCGGCCAGGGTGGTGGCTGGGATGCTGGTGGCAGGGCTCCTTTTTGGACTCTGTGGATTGACCAGCTATGGATTGCTTTGGCTGCTGATTCCTTTTGCAGTCGTGGTGCCTGCCTCCCTCGGTCGCTTCAAGGTGCCTGCCACGATTGCATTCCTCCTTGCGGTTCTTGTCGTGGTGGTTCCATGGCTGATGCGCAACCAGGGGCTTTCGGGCCAGTTCTTCGGAACAGCTGGGAGTGTGGTCTATGCCGATACCCTGCGTTTCCCAGAAGATCGACTGGAGCGTGGGCTCTTTCCTCCGGACTCTGCGTCCGCCCAGGATGCGAAGGACTACTCGGTGCAGGAGCACTGGATGAAGTTCCGTGGCAACATCGGGAAGATGCTGACCGACTTCATCCCGGGCATGGCGGGCGGCTGGATCTTTGGTTTTTTCATCGCGGGCCTGATGCTTTCGTTCTCAAGACCGGTACTGACTCGTCTGCGCTGGCTCTTGATGGGAGGGATCATGATTATGACGTTGGTCCAAGCTCTGGGACAATCCCGCATGCTCGATATCACGACTGGAATGAGCGCCGAAAATTACCTGCTCAATCTGGGCCCGCTGGTCGTGCTCTTTGGCGTGGCCATGTTCTCGACTCTGCTGGACCAGATGGCCGGCGAGGACCTGCCGTTCCAGCGGATCGTCATGTCGGCGCTCTGCGTGCTCCTGTGTCTTCCATTGGTGATCCGCCTGCTGGAGCCGAAGCAGTCCATCGAGCTGAATCCCCCCTATTACCCGGAGATCATCGCAGAAGGGGCCTCCTGGCTGGAGGAGGACGAGTGGATGATGAGCGACATGCCCTGGGCGGTGGCGTGGTG
>CAZKNW010000594.1:0-2824 GCA_964554035.1 uncultured Verrucomicrobiota bacterium | reverse complement strand
TACCTGACTTCGGTCACCTTGGATCGTAAGCTTGTCTCGGAACTGGAGCGCGGCGAGAACAAGCTCTGGGGCATGCTGGCCACCGAGGCCATTGTCAACGGCGAGATCCCCGTGGCCTTTCCGCTGGAGGAAGGCTTTTCCGAATGGTTCCCATGGCAGCTGTACCTCTCCGACAAGCCCCGCTGGCAGGACAGGGCAGCGAACATTCCGAAATGAAACCACGAAGCAACGGCTCCCTAGGTCAACAAGTGGGTGATGATTTCGGATGATGGACTGCAGATGGATGAAAAGCTTCCTCATGGCAGCCACGATTACCCATTTCTAGCCAGAGCCTCAATGGCATTGGTTGAATTGGCGATTGCCACAGCACCTCTCGGAAGTTTTGACCTGTAGGGAGTCCTTGCTGACAGGGATGCTAATGACGTGAAAGGGATCGGGTTTCATGATATTCTCCTACTTGCAAGGTGAGCTCGTTGACACAGCGGCTCCAACAACGGTTTTAGATAAGGCCAGGCAGGGCCTCGGACCTCGATTCAACTTGAACCGCTCTAGATTCCCATCCTCAGCCTCTCCATAGGGAAGACGACTACATCGATGGATTTGGAGAAGAGGATGCTGGGATGTCTTCCTCCCACATCGAATTCATCCAGGAGCGTGTTCTGTCGGATCTTGAGCTTGGCTTTTTCCAATGGCCATTTCCTGTGATGGACCTGGGCGCGGAACAACTTTCCGGATGTCGACTGCGCGTAGAGGCAGTAGCGCTCTGTGCACCAGTCTTCGAAGGAACCGGATTTGCTCTTGCAAGGCCCGGTGGCGTGATAGGTCGCGTCGAAGACGAGTTTGTCCCTTTGCATGAAGTAGTGGGTGCCGTCCTGGTTGGTGCGGATCCGGACATCGGAGGTGTAGTAAGGAAGATGGAAGACTTTCCTCGCAATGGTTGTGGCGACGGGATTGGTCACGTCGAGACTGAAGAACCAGACACCGGGCTTGCCGTCCCGGACCACGTAGGTGCGGACATTGATTTCCGGGAAGTCGGAAAGAATGGAAGGAGCCGGGCAGCCGCGAGGGGTCACGCCTTTCATGTCGAAGGGAACGATTCCGATCCATGCATTGCCATCAAAGGTGTCGATCTCCAGTCCTTCCGGAATCTGGCTTTGGATGGATGAGGGATCGACCGGCCAGTGCAGGAACAGGAGATTCAGCCACTGCTGCTTCATGATCCATGGCCGGTCCGGCAGGGGCCAGGGGCGATGGTCGAGATGTTCGAAGAGATTCATGATGGTAAGAACACTACCTGAACAGGCCGTGTGAATAAGGTAGGGCCCGTCGCTCCGCGCGGGCCTTTGCTGCGGACGGGGTAACAATGGCGGTGGTGCGTTGGTAAACCAAGCTCAGGCGCTCACGGAGTGATCGCCCTACCTGATATGGCATAAAAACTTCATGACTTTCCGGGCCTTCCTCATCAGCATTCGTCTATGCGTCTCCCATTTGCTTTTCTCGTCACTGCTTTGCTTTGGCTACCAACGGTCGTTGTTGCAGCCGCGGTTGGTGCGGATCCCTATGATCAGTCTGGAGTCGCCCTTGAGGTGGATTCGAAGGATCCGGCCCTGAAGAAGGTTGTCCTCCTTGCCGGGGACCCCAGCAGCAAGCCCATGGGGCACGAGTATTTTGCAGGGTGTGCCCTCTTTGCCAAATGGTTGAAGGAGGTGCCGGGAGTTCATCCCGTGATGGTGAAGGGTGGCTGGCCGAAGAATGAGAAGATCCTGGAGGGCGCGTCTTCCATCGTCTTTTACATGGATGGCGGACCCAAGATTCCCTTCCTGGACGAGAAACGGTGGGCAAAGGTCCAGGCACTTGAGAAGCAGGGCGTGGGAATGGTCTTCCTGCACCAGATGGTGGACTTCCCTCCCGAGCGACGCGCCGAGGCCCTTGCCTGGGTGGGTGCCTTGTTTGAGAACGGCAAGGGAGGGCGCGGGCATTGGAAGTCGGACTTTGAGCACTTTTCCTTTCATCCTGTCGCCAACGGCCTTTCTCCGTTCTCCATCGATGACGGATGGCTCTATGGCTATGAACTGGTGGGAGACCACGAAGAGAAACTGATGCCCATCCTCGTGACCGTTCCGCCTGAGAGCTCAAGAAAGACCGAGGCGTCCAAGGCGAGGGCGGGTCAGGAGGAGATGATCGCCTGGACCTACGAGCGGAAGAACGGAGGTCGCAGCTTTGCTTTCAGTGCGGCCGATTGGCATCCCAACTGGGAGGTGGAAAGCGTGCGCCGGGTGGTCGTGAATGCCATCCTCTGGACGGCGGGTGTCCCAGTGCCGAAAAAGGGAGCCCTGGTTTCACTGTTGAAGGAGGAACTCAACCGGAATCTCGATGACAAGCGGAAGTCCGCTCCCGCAGGCAAGACCCGCATCAATCCCAACGTCACCTATCTTTCGCCGGCCTCCATGGAAGGACTGGTGTTGGATGATCTGCAGGGAGAGATGAAGGGATCGTGGACTGGGTCTTCAACCTCGGGGCCCGTGATCGTGGGTCGGAGCTACTTCCACGACGGCAACAAGAACAAGGGCGAGGCGTCCGTTTCTTTTCGTCCCAAGATTGGGGCCTCCGGGGAATATGAGTTCTTCCTCTATGCCCAGCCTCATGGCAACCGGTCCCAGGATGTTCCAGTCACCGTTTCCATCGGCGGCAATACACAGACGGTGCGTGTGAACCAGAGGGATCCCAAATCACAAGCCAAGCATTCGCTGGGGAGCTATCAGATCAAGGCAGGGCAGAACGTGACCGTCGAGGTGAGCAACAAGGGAACCAAAGGAATCGTAGT
>CAZKNW010000593.1:0-2825 GCA_964554035.1 uncultured Verrucomicrobiota bacterium | reverse complement strand
ATCCAGACGCTCAGTTGGGCGTTCTACGATGGCTCGGCCTGGGTGGACTACTGGGATTCGACAAGCATGGATCCCCGGATGCCATCGGCCATCAGGATGGGAATCACACTCCTTCCACGTGGAGCCGCGGAGGCAGAGAGAAACCTGCAGGTCATCGTTCCCGTAACCGTGGAACTCCCGGAGGAAACAGAGGATACGGAGGTGGGACAGTGAACCTTCCAGAACGATGTTCCAAACAACGTGGCGCCGTCATCATCGTCGTGATGTGGATCGCCCTTGGGCTGGTTTCCATCGCCGTCTACTTTTCGCACTCCATGGTCATGGAGTTGAAGGCAGCGACCAACTCGGAAGCCTCCGTGCAAGCACAGTTTGCGGTGGAGGGTACTCACCGCTACCTCAAGGACATGCTGGCCAACCTCACCGACGAGGGCCAGATCCCTGACTACACGGAATATCCCCGGGAGGCACTGGAGATCGGTTATGCCGTCGCATGGGTGGTGGGAAGAGATCCAGAGACCTCCGATCACCTGGTTCCCTACTTCGGCCTGATCGATGAAGGGTCGAAATTGAACCTGAACACGGCGACTGCCGATCAGTTGAAGTTGCTTCCCAACATGCCTGAAGCATTTGCGGACGCCATCATCGACTGGCGGGACGAGGACGATGAGGTCACCGGTAGCGGCGCCGAGAGCAACACCTATCTGAGCTACTCCATTCCCTATCAGGCAAAGAACGCACCCTTCGAAACCCTGGAGGAGCTCAATCTTGTCCATGGAGCCAGTGCCGAGCTCCTCTACGGAGAGGACATCAACCGGAACGGAATCCTCGACCCCAACGAGAACGACGGAGACCGCACCCCTCCCGGGGACGACAGCGACGGCGTGCTGGACTTCGGACTACTGGAATACCTGACCGTCTACAGTCGCTCCCCCCTCAACCAGACCAATGGTGAACCCAGAATCCTTGTGACCCAGAGAAATGAAATGCAGGAACTGCTCACCTCCACGTTCGATGACAACAGGGCCAACGAAATCCTTTCCCGCACCACGGGAAACAACAACAGCCTTCTCCAATGGTATGCGCGAAGCGGAATGACCCTTCAGGAATTTGCCCAGATTGATGACGCAATCACGGTAACGACCAATCAGTTCACCCAAGGTCTTGTCAACATCAACACCGCCAGCGCGGAGGTCATCGCCACACTGACAGGACTCGAGGACGGTGATGCCGAAGCCATCGTCGGATGGCGGGAAAACAATCCGGATTCCCTGACCACAGTCGGATGGTTGACCGAAGTCCTGAACAACAATCAACTGAACCAGATAGGGCCTCTTATCACCGACAAAAGCCACCAGTTCACAATGGATATTTCCGCCGTAGGCCAGAATGGACGAGGCTATCAGAGAAGCCTCTTCGTCGTGGATCTCGCCGACGGCACACCGAGGACCATCTACCGCCGTGACATGAATGCGGAAGGATGGGCATTGGGCGTTGCTCTCCATCGGGAGATCGCCCTGCAAATGAGAAACGAACAATGAATCCAATCCGGAAAAAACAGCAGAACAGCGTGCTTGGGCTGACCCTTGAGGGGCGTCGCCTAGAGAGCACCATTCTGAGGAAGGGGCGCGAAGGCCTGCAACTGGAACCCTGCTCCGGGAAGGACCTGGCCCTGAATCCGCTCAAGGATGACCCCGTCCTGACCGGCCGGGAGATACGTCAGCAACTCGACGAAGTGGGCATCTCGGAACGCAAGTGCATCGTGGGCCTTCCCCTCGAATGGACCCTGACCCACCTGGTCAAACTGCCCAAGGTCGACGAGGAACACATTGCAGGATTCATCCAGCTCCAGGCTGAGAAGAGCTTTCCCTTCGCGCTTGACGACCTCTCGATGTCCGTTTCCCGCTTTTCCACCAAGAATGGCGATCGCTACGCCCTCGTCACGGCGATCCCCAAGAAGCACATCGACCTCCTGCTTGCTTCTCTACGCTCGGCCGGGCTGACTCCGCTGAGCCTGAGCCTGGGGATCGCGGCCCTGAACCGAACCATTCATGCAACGAATGAGCCTGGAATGTTGCTTTTCGCCACTTCCACCTCGATCGCCCTGCTTATCCACGCGGATGGAGGGATCGTCGCGATTCGTTCGCTTCCAGACGTGTTGGAAGGGGAGAATGGATCGAGGAATGTCGATGGAACGGCCCTGGCAAGGCAGTTGAGAATCACCCTCGGGCAACTGCCTGAGGAGATTCGCGGCAATCTTCGAACCCTTCATCTTCACGGTTCACCTGGAATATCCGGAAAGATTGAGCAACAGCTTTCACCTCATCTTGAGCGACTGAACCTGGACCTGAACCTGGTCCGGGACATGCACCTGAACGGGGCTTCGCTCAACCTCCCCTTCACTGGCAACGTTCCACCTGCAACCGCACTGGCAGCCGACTTCCTGACCCACCCGGAGCGGCCACTGGAGTATCTTCCCCCCAAGACCACCCAATGGGAGGTCCTTCTCAACAAGATCGCATCGAGGAAGATCACCGTCTTCGGTGGTGCTGCCGGAGCACTTGCCCTGATCGTCATCCTCGCGTTCCTGATGCAATATCACACCCTTTCCAGCCTCGATGGCGAATGGAAAGGCATGGAGAAGACGGTGGGGGAACTGGAAGACATACAGGCCAGCATCCGCAAATTCAGGGGCTGGTATGATCGTTCGCAGCCGAACCTCAGGATTCTCAGGACGCTGACCACCGCCTTCCCCGAAGATGGAAGCGTGGTCACCAAGTCCTTCGAACTACGCGAGCAGAACACCGCCACCTGCATCGGAACGGCAC
>CAZKNW010000592.1:0-2827 GCA_964554035.1 uncultured Verrucomicrobiota bacterium | reverse complement strand
AACATCGCTCGCCTGTCCTTCCGCTCCACCGAGGACCTGGTGGATCATGATGTTGGAGTTGGGAAGGGCAAAGCGTTTGCCCTTGGTTCCTCCACAAAGTAGCACCGCCCCCATGCTGGCTGCCTGTCCGATGCAATAGGTGTTCACATCGGTGGTCATGAACTGCATGGTATCGTAGATGGCCAGACCTGCCGTGACGCTTCCTCCCGGGGAATTGATGTAGAGATGGATGTCCTTTTTGGGGTCGGCCATCTGGAGGAAAAGCAACTGTGCGATGATGGCATTGGCCACGTTGTCATCGACCGGAGTGCCCAGGAAGACGATGCGATCCACCAGCAAACGCGAATAGATGTCGTAGCTGCGCTCTCCGCGTCCGGTTTGTTCAATGACGTAGGGGATCAAGACGTTGTTCATCAGGCTCTAAATATTAAGTCGTTATTTCCGCGTGCAAGCTATCGAAGGGGTCAGGGGGCGTCAAGTGTCGCCCAATTTCGTAAAATATCGGCATGGGAGGCCGACAACTTTCGTGGGAATCCCTCCCTAGCTATTTGAGAAGATGTATCAACGAGGAATGGTCGTCCGTCAACAGTTGGGGTTCCGCCTTTTCTTGTTCCAAGGGGCCAAAGACCTCCACGACGGATGACTGGTCGGGAAGCGTCGACAGGGACCAGAGGGATTTCACGTGCCACCAGTCGGACTTTGGCGGCTGGTAGAGTCGAAAGTGGGCTTCCCTTCCGATGGATGAGGCACCAGCCAGGATGGCCGGACGGAGGTCCAGAAACCGGTTCGATATGTGGGCAAGCAGGATGCCGTCAGGCTTCAGGTGGCGCTGGTAGAGTGCAAAACATTCCCCGGTCAGGAGGTGGAGGGGAATAGCATCGCTACTGAAGGCATCCACGATCAGCAGGTCTAAGTCGAAACCGGGTGCCTGTTCGAGAAGGATCCGTGCATCGCCCTCGAGAATCTCCACCGTGCCCTTTGACTCTTCAAGGAAGCTGAAATAGTCCCTGGCGATCCGAACCATCGCCGGATCGATCTCAAAGTAGATGAACTTGTCCCCAGCGCGTGAAAAGGAGGCGAGCGTGCCCGTACCGAGTCCGATGATCCCCACCTTGCGGGGACCGGGCTTGGGGAGCTCGGCACTCAGGATCCTTCCAATTCCACTCTCGGGTGCGAAGTTGATGGTGGGATCGTCCTTATGACCCTCGTCGAGGAGCTGCATCCCGTGGATGATGTTGCCGTGTCTCAGGATGCGATGGGGTCGGCCATCCCGCTCGAGCTCGTGGATGCTGATGGTGCCAAAAAAGGAGCGCTCCTTGTGGATGGTATCCCTGTGGATCACGGAATGTCCCTGTTGCAGTGCAAGCATGGAAAGGAAGACGCTGCTGGCCATGCCTGCCCCAATACGCGGGGTGATGAAGTTTTTTTCACGCTTCTTGCCGGACAGGTGGAGCGAAAAGAGAAGAAGAATCACCACTCCGATCAGGCTCAAGGGATACTCGTTGTAGTCATCCCAGAGGACGGGTGCGATCATTCCGACGATCATGCCTCCAGCGACGCCGCCGGATGCGATTGTGAGGTAGTAGCCAGTCAGGAAGCGGGGATCAGGCCTGTGTCTGGAAAGTTCGCCGTGGCAAAGCATGCAGCCAAAAAAGAGAAGCAGGAGGAAGACCGATACCATCACCGGGCCGGGAATCACCCGGTAGAGGAGCATTCCCATGCAGGCAATCGGAAGCACGGTGAAATACCCCGGCATGGCCCATCTTCTTCGATACCAACGTGGATGATCGAAGGCGATGATGAAGGTAAGCAGGTAGATTCCAAGGGGAAGTGTCCAGAGCAGGGGGACGGCAGCGATGTCGAGGGTGATCTTGTTTGTGATGCTCAGCATCAGGGTATTGCCGCACATGGACAGCAGGAACCAGAGACGCATGCTTCCCAGGTCGGGTGGTTCCCCGGCAGGGGGCGGCGACAAGTCGACCTGGATGGCTGCCTCGGGGGGCTTCCTGAGTTTCAGGCAAACCGCCCCGAGCAGGAGGCACCAGAACACGTAGGTTCCCGACCAGATGGTTTCCTGGACCGACAGGCTGAACAAGGGTTCGAGCGCGAGGGGGAAAAGGAAGAGGGCCAACAAGGAACCTGCGTTCGAAAAGGCAAAGAGGCGATAGGGCTCACGCCCAGGGTTGCGTGTCGCGAGCCAATGTTGGAGAAGGGGGGATGTGGATGCCAGGATGAGGCCGGGAAGCGCAAGGTGCCTACCCAGCAAAAGCAGGATGTGAAACGTGGGATTGGTTTGGGCATCCGGCCGCCAGGTATCACCAGGCACAGGAAAGGCGAACCAGATGGCCACGGCCACCAGTCCAAGGTGAATCAGGGGTTGCCTCGCAGGAGGTATCCTTGAGCCCATCCAGTGGGCATAGGCGTAGCCGGCCAGCAGGATGCTCTGGAAAAAAAGGACGATGCAGGTCCACACGCCTGGGGTGCCTCCAAACCAGGGGAGGATGACTTTTCCGATCAGGGGCTGGATCAGGAAAAGGAGGAATGCCGCCAGGGCTATGGCAAGGGCAGCGGGTCGCATCGGTGGCGAGGGAATTACTACAGCTCGCTTCCGAAGGCCAGTACCGAGCAGCAACGAAGGTTGACTGGGTGTTGCCACTGAACTCCAAAGGGTTTTTGATCTGAGGAAATGACCGGCTCCCTTTCCACCGTGGATTATCTCGTCCTCCTGCTCTATCTGGCGGGGACGCTTGGATTGGGGCTTTGGATCGGGAGGCGCATCAAGACGGGCAGGGATTATTTCCTTGCGGGCAAGTCGCTTCCTTGGTGG
>CAZKNW010000591.1:0-2840 GCA_964554035.1 uncultured Verrucomicrobiota bacterium | reverse complement strand
GGACATCAACAGCGGAACCAAGACACCCGCCTTCGACCACGAACAACTGGCAGACGCCTGGACAAAGGCGACCGGGGAGAAAACCACTGCGGACCGCCTCCCGTTTCGTCAGCTTCAATTCACCGAAGACCTTTCCGCCATCCGCTTCCAGGCCAAGGGACGTTCATGGAGCTTCCACCTCAAGGACCAGCTCCTCAAAAGGGTGGAAGGAGAAACAAGACGGGGCCGATCCAACTCAGGCAACGCCCCTACCCAAAGCCGGAACAAGGGCGGAGAAACCCATGTCACCTTCATCAACAAGACACCCCAGACCCTGACACTCAACTGGGTGACCACGGAAGGCAGACTTCAAGTCTACGGCGAGATCGAACCCGGTAAATCCAGGGAACAACACACCTATGCCGGACATGTCTGGAAACTCATGGATCCGAAGGGGCAGTTCGTCGCATGGTGGGAGGCGGAGGAAGAACCCGCCGAGATCCTCATTGATGGCAAGGAGGAGCCCAGACCGTCTCGAAGGAGGACCGACAACCCCAACACTTCCCACGACTCACGATGGCGCGCCTTCTTCAAGGACCACAACCTCTGGATCGAGGACCTGCAATCGGGGAAATCCTTTCCCCTCAGCAAGGACGGTGAAGAGTCCAATGCGTATGGCGGACGGGTTCAGTGGGCACCCGACTCCAGCCACCTGTTCGTATTCCAGACAGAACCCGCCGAAAAGCACGAGATCCATTTTGTGGAATCCTCGCCTAAGGATCAGCTGCAACCCAGACTGCACACGCTGAACTACCTCAAGCCGGGTGACCGGATCGCCCATCCCCATCCCCGGCTCTTCTCCATCGAGGATCGGCGGTCGATTCCCATTTCTGAGGAACTCATGCCCAATCCATGGAGCCTCAATCGGGCCGAGTGGGCACCTGACAGCCAAAACCTGTCATTACTCTACAATGAGCGCGGACATCAGACACTCCGACTCTTGAAGATCTCCGTTGATGGTTCGGTGACCTCCCTGATCGAGGAGCACTTCAGGACCTTCATCGACTACTCGCAGAAGACCTTTCTTCACAGGAGCCACGAAACGGGAGAGGGCATCTGGATGAGTGAACGCGATGGATGGAACCACCTCTATCGCTTCTCCCTGAAGGCCGGAGAGGAGCTTCTGCAACTCACCAAGGGCAACTGGGTCGTGAGGAAGGTTCTTCATGTGGATGACGACACCCAACAGATCTGGTTCATGGCGGGAGGCGTTCATTCGAATCAGGATCCCTACTACCAACACCTTTGCCGCGTGAACGCCGATGGAAGCGGGTTCATCGTCCTGACAGAAGGTGACGGGACCCATGACATCCGGTTCTCCCCGGACCGGAAGACCTTTGTGGACCAGTGGTCACGCGTGGACCTGCCACCCGTCCATGAACTCAGGGATGCGATCACCGGAAGGCGCATCGCCCTGCTTGAGAAGGCGGATGACTCGGCATTGATCGATATTGGCTGGCATCATCCGGAGCGATTCATCGCAACAGGTCGCGACAACAAGACCCCAATCCACGGAATCATCATCAAGCCAACCCAGTTCAACTCGAAGAAGCACTACCCGGTCATCGAGTACATCTACGCCGGCCCCCATGGTTCCTTCGTACCAAAGGATTGGAAGCCGGACCTGCGCTGGCAGGCAATTGCCGAACTGGGTTTCATCATCGTTCGCATAGACGGAATGGGCACCAACTGGCGTTCAAAGGAATTCCATGACATCGCATGGAAGAACATCAAGGACGCCGGATTTCCGGATCGCATCAAATGGATCAGGGAAGCCGCGAAGACCCGTCCCTGGATGGATCTGTCAAAGGTCGGGATCTTCGGAGGAAGCGCCGGTGGACAGAACACCCTTTCCGGACTCCTGCATCATGGGGACTTCTACAAGGTGGGCGTCTCCGATTGCGGCTGCCATGACAACCGCATGGACAAGATCTGGTGGAACGAGGCATGGATGGGCTGGCCCATCGACGAAAGCTATGCCAAGAATTCCAATGTCACCCATGCCCACAAGCTTCAGGGCAAGTTGATGCTGGTCGTGGGAGAACTGGATCGCAACGTGGACCCCGCCAGCACCATGCAGGTCGTCGACGCCCTCATCAAGGCGGACAAGGACTTCGACCTGCTCGTCATGCCGGGTGTCGGGCACGGAGCGGCGGAACGCCCCTATGCAAGCCGGCGTCGAATGGACTTCTTTGTGAGGCACCTTCTGGGTAAGGATCCCCGTTGGAAATGAAAACGGCTTTTTCACTGATTACTGTCCTGATGTTGCCCTGCCTGCTTTCGGGCACGGAGCCACTACCATCCAGAATGACGTTGGATGTCCCACTCACCACACAGGACACCGTGACCATGAAGAATGCCTGTGGGCCTGCCTGCATCGAGATGATCTTCAACTACTGGGGAGAAAAGCGTTGGAAGCAGAAGCAGGTGGCCACCGAGATCCTGCATCGCTTCCCCAAGGTCAAACGCTACAAGGAATGTGGCATCCTGGAGACCTCACCCACCAACTTCAGGATCTATCCCGGCACCGGAACGAGCACGATGAGGGAATTCCTGAAGCGCCACGGCACCGTCGACAACTTCAAGATCAAGGAGACCAGCAATGACGTGTTGAAGTCGGACAAGGAACGATCCGAAATGTTCCAGACCCTGAAGGGCTACATCCGGCAGGCCACTCCCGTGATCGTTCACCAATACACCTCGCTCAAGAGCAAGTCGGGACACTATCGGGTTGTGACCGGTTACGATGAGGAAAAGGAACTGGGGTTCCTCAATGATCCGCGCCCCAAGGGAGGACGCAT
>CAZKNW010000590.1:0-2844 GCA_964554035.1 uncultured Verrucomicrobiota bacterium | reverse complement strand
AAAGGTCCGATACTACCTCAAGGCGATGAACTGCCCTCATCACCACAAGATCTTTGCGGCGTCTCCCCGCAGCTATAGGGAACTCCCACTCCGTCTCGCTGAATACGGAGCCTGCTACCGTTATGAGAAATCCGGGGAACTGATGGGCTTGATGCGCGTCCGCTCCATGCAGATGAATGACGCCCACATCTACTGCACCGAAGAGCAGTTCGCCCAGGAGTTCGAGGCGGTCAACGAAATGTATCTGAAGTATTTCGAGATCTTCGGAATCAAGAAGTACCTGATGCGCTTCTCCACCCACGACCCTGAAAAACTGGGGCAGAAATTCGTGGACCAGCCAGAGCTCTGGAAAAAGACAGAGGACATGGTGCGAAACGTACTCCAGCAATCCGGGATCAATTACGTCGAGGTACCAAACGAGGCCGCCTTTTACGGTCCAAAGATCGATGTCCAGGTCTGGAGTGCCATTGGGCGCGAATTCACCCTTGCAACCAACCAGGTGGACTTTGCCGTCCCCTCCCGCTTCGGCCTGGAATACGTCACTCCCGACAACACCAAGGAGACACCCCTCTGCATCCACCGTGCTCCTCTGGGAACCCACGAGCGTTTCATCGGGTTCCTGATCGAACACTTTGCGGGAGATTTCCCCGTCTGGCTGGCTCCGGAACAGGTTCGCATCCTTCCGATCAACAACGAGCAGGACGACTACGCCTACGAGGTCAACCGCAGGCTCAAGGCCAGGCGAATTCGCAGTTCCGTGGACTCGAGCAATGACCCTATCGGCGCCCGGATCAAGCGTGGACGCCATGCCATGGTTCCCTACCTGCTCGTCGCAGGTGGAAAGGAAGTCGAGAACGGCACCCTCGCCGTGCGCTCGCGTCAGCATGGCGAGGAGGGCGAAAAGAATGTGGACGAGCTGGTTGAGAGGATCGCCTCGGAGATCGAGAACCGCACCCTCACCGTGAAGGTCTGACGCCACCTGCGAATGCACCCGCCGGCGAGGTGGGCCTGATCAACATTCGGGCCACGGCTTTTCTTGCCCTACCGGGGCATCTGGGTCGAATCTCCCGGGAAATGACTGCGCGAGAGCCCACCCGAATGCCCTATCGCGTCCCCTATGCGGACACCGATCAGATGGGCGTCGTCTACTACGCCAACTTTTACGTCTATTTCGAACGCTGCCGCAACGAGGTTCTCCGCGACCTTGGAAAGACCTACAAGGAACTTGAGGCGGAAGGCCTGATGCTTCCGGTTGTCGAATCCCACTGCAGGCACATCCGCCCGGCGCACTACGACGATGCCCTTGTCGTGGAAGGCTGGTTTACCGAGGAAAGCCGGACAAGGATCCGGGCCCACTGCCGCGTGCTCAGGGAGGATACGGTACTCGCCGAAGGCTATACCATCCACGCCTGTCTCTCCACCCAGACGCAGCGTCCGGTCCGCATACCTGACGCCCTTCGTTCCCTTCTCGAAGCGTCCCCAGATTGATGCGCATCTCCTTCGAAAGGTATCCATTCCTGACCCATCCGGGATGGGCGTTGCTCCTGTCGGTTCTGGTGTGCCTGCCCCTTTGGCACCAGGGGCGCTCGCTGACGATCAACTCCGATTCCCGAACCTTGATGGAGGGGGATCAGCGCAATCTCCAAACCTATGAGAAGGTCGACCAGATCCTTGAAAAGACCACGGTAGTCGTCATCAGTCTTGACGACCCCAATCTCTTCACCAACGAGGGGCTCGCCCGTGTCAGGAACATCAGCAGGAACCTCGAGTCGCTGAATGGCCTGGATGATGTGAAGAGCCTGACCCATTCCTACAAACCCGTGAGAAAGGGCCTGAGCTTCGACATGGTCACCTTTGTCCCTGAAGGCCGACTTGATGAAGAGGAACTGACAAGGCTGAAGGACTACGCAACAACCCACCCTCTTGTGCGCAACATCATGGTGGGAGCCGAGGGAAGAAACACCATCATCACGGCCACTTTCAGAAGACCGGTCAACACACCGGAAGAACAACGCCTCCTGAAGGATGAGGTCGTGCAGGCCATCGAAGCCGTCGCCCACAGGGCCGTTGACTACAAGGTGGTCGCCCTGCCCTTCATTGAGGAGGAGATTCGGTCCACCATTCGAAGGGATGTCCAGAGAACCATTCCCATTCTTGCCGTTCTTGTCCTGATCGCCGTGGCGGCAGCCCTGCGAAAGCCGGTTCATGTGGCCATCACCTTTCTCAATGTCGTCCTCGCCATGAGCCTGATACCGGGCACGCTCAACCTGATGGGGCTCGAATTGAACTTCTACACGCTGATGGTCTTCCCCCTCATAGGCGGTTTGCAACTGACCCTTTCCCTCCACCTCCTCACCCGCCTTGACGGACGACGTTCCCTCCCTCTGGCCGTGTCCGAGATCTGGAGATCCAGTGCCTATGCCACGGTGACCACCTTCATCGGTCTTGGCTCGCTCACGCTTTGTGAAGTCAGACAGGTGGGTGAATTTGGCTGGATGGGAGCCTTGAGCATTCTCGTGGTGTTCCTGTGGACCTTTGGCCCCGGACTTTCGCTCACCGCCCTGCTTTATCATCCGTCAACCAAGGACGAAAATTCAGGGAGTCCACCTGTTGAGATGGAGGTTCCCGCGGCCATCTCCCGCTACATCGCATGGATTCAACGCCACAGGTCGGGTATCCTCATCGGATCCCTGCTTCTCCTCATGGTGGCAGCCCTCGGTCTCAGAAGCATAAGGACGGATATCCGGATCGTGGAGTTCCTCGATCATTCCAGCCCTACCCGGCAGGCACTGGAGGAATTCGACCAGGTCTATGGAGGAATCAACATCGTGCAACTCGAGTTCG
>CAZKNW010000589.1:0-2853 GCA_964554035.1 uncultured Verrucomicrobiota bacterium | reverse complement strand
TGGGAGAACTGCAACCCACCGTCGGGGGAAAGTCCTTCAAGCCCAGCGACCCGGAATCCCAGCGCCGGACCCTCTACGCACGGGTCAGCCGTCTCAAGCTGGATCCGATGCTGGCACGCTTTGACCATCCGGATCCCAACCTTCACAGCCCCAAGCGAAACGAGACCACCACCCCTCTCCAGAAGCTTTTCTCGATCAACCATCCACTCATGCTCAGGATGGCGGAAGCACTGAACGAAAAGCTGGCTGATCCGCAGCAGGTGGCAACGGACGAAAGAATACGGGAGGCCTATCGGATCCTGTTTCTTCGATCTCCATCGCAGCAGGAACTGCAGCTCGGATTGCGGTTTTTCAATGCGTCCCAAGACCCGCAGAAGGAAGCATGGGTTCAATACCTCCAGGCTCTCCTTGCCTCGAACGAACTCCTTTATCTCGATTGATTCATGAAGCCACTTCCTTCCATTGACCTGATCACCCGGCGCCAGATGGTCCAGCGCATGGCGGGGGGATTCGGCGCGCTCGGGCTGGCCTCGGCCTTTGGAAACTCAGCCTTGGCAGGACCGGTACTCAGCCCCCATTTCCGCCCGAGGGCCAAACGGGTCATCTTCCTTTTCATGAATGGGGGGCCATCACACGTGGACACCTTCGATCCCAAACCCGCCCTGGCGAAACACGAGGGGGAGATGCCCGGAGACCGTGAACGCAACAAGAAGACCAGTGGTTTCATGCCCTCGCCCTTCGAGTTCAGCAAGCATGGTCAAAGCGGCATGGTGATGAGCGAACTCTTCCCTCATCTCAGCAAGGTCGCCGACGACCTCTGCATGATGCGTTCCCTTCACACGGACGTTCCCAACCACGAGCCAGCCCTGTTGATCATGCAGTCCGGCAACCAGCAACCGATCCGGCCATCGCTGGGTTCCTGGCTTTCCTACGGTCTCGGCACACCCAACCAGAACCTGCCCTCCTACGTCGTGCTCAGTCCGGGCATGCCGGTGGTGGGCCCGGCCCTCTGGTCCAATGCCTTTCTGCCCGGACAGCACCAGGCAACTGCCATCGACACGAACGAATCTCTTCCTGAGAAGCTCATCGCCAATCTGAAGCATCCCCGTTTCAGCCGCCAACAACAGGTTCGGCAGGTCGATCTCCTGCAGTCCATCAACCGGCTTCATGCGGAACAGCGGCAGCATGAAAAGGCCCTTGAGACCGAGATCAAGGCCATGGAGCTTGCCTTCGCCATGCAGAAAGAGGCGACGGATGCCTTCGACATTTCGAGGGAACCGGAACACGTCCGGGAGATGTATGGCAACACCACCTTTGGCCGCTCCTGCCTTCTCGCACGTCGACTGGCGGAACGGGATGTCCGGTGCGTTGAGGTGTTTTTTGTGAACAAGTCGAAGCAACCCTGGGACACCCACACCAGCAACAACGACAATCACCGCAAGCTCTGCGCCGACAGCGACAAGGCCACCGCCGCTCTGATCACCGACCTGAAGCAAAGGGGGCTCCTCGATGACACATTGGTCATCTGGGGTGGTGAGTTCGGCCGGACTCCCTATTCCCAGGTCAACGAAAAGAACAAGAAGGCCAAGCCCGGACGCGATCACCACAACACCGGTTTCTCCATGTTCATGGCCGGCGGCGGAACCAAGCCCGGCCTGACCTACGGCGCCACTGACGAGTTCGGCATGCACGCCACCGAGGGCCGCATGCACGTCCATGATCTTCACGCCACCATCCTTCACCTGATGGGACTCGATCACGAGCGCCTCACCTACCGATACTCGGGACGAGACTTCCGCCTTACGGATGTCCATGGCTATGTCATGAGGGAACTGCTGGCCTGACAAAGCGAATCAGCATTGGCATTCCGGTCAAACCCAGTCATTTTTCGCTCTTGGCGGAACTTAATTCGACAATCCTTCCCAACGGCCTGACCGTTGTCTCTGCAGCACTCCCTGCCCGATCCTCCGTCTCCCTCGGCATCTGGGTCGGCACCGGTTCACGACACGAGCCGAAGCGATGGAATGGCATCAGTCACTTCATCGAGCACATGCTTTTCAAGGGAACCACCAACCGGAACTCTCTTGAGATCTCGGAAGCGATCGAGGGATTGGGCGGCAGCATCAATGCCTTCACCGAGGAGGAACACACCTGCTACTACGCCCGCGCCCAGTCCAGGCACCTTCCCCTGATGGTCGACGTCCTTTCGGACATGATCGCCCGCCCGACCTTCGATCCGGTCGAGACACGAAAGGAACGGAGCGTCATCCGCGAGGAAATCCTCCAGTATGAGGACCAACCCTCCTCCGTCGTCCTCGACAATCTCAACACCCTCATGTGGCCGGATCACCCCCTCGGAAGAAACATCCTGGGTACCGCGCGTTCCCTCGCCTCCATCCGCCCGCCTGAACTGACCCAGTTCCACAGGGAGCACTACCGCGCGGGCAACGTACTGGTGGCGGCCTGCGGAGATCTGGATCACAACCGCCTGGTCCGACTGGTCAAACGGCACCTGAAGGACATCAGGAAGGGGGAACCACCTCGTCCCGAGGGCATCAGCAGAAGGCAATCCGCCCCCGCCCTCTTGAACGAGGACCGCGATGCTGAACAGGCCTATCTGGCTCTCGGGATCCGGACTGGCTCCAGGACCGACCCGGACCGGCTTTCCATCCGCCTGCTCAATACAATCCTTGCGGAAAACATGAGTTCACGGCTGTTCCAGATGTTGAGGGAGGACATGGGCCTTGCTTACCAGGTGGACAGCACCACCTCGTTCTTCTCAGACACGGGCCATCTCGTCATCACGGCAGGCATGGACACCCGGAACCTTGAAAAGGCAACCCGCCTCATTGT
>CAZKNW010000588.1:0-2859 GCA_964554035.1 uncultured Verrucomicrobiota bacterium | reverse complement strand
AGGAGGCAACGGTCAGGAATCCATGATCGAATCGCATGCCTGACTGGGCCAGCCTCTCCAGATTGGGAGTCCGGATGCTCGGGTGTCCGTAAACCGTGCTGTCGTCCCATGCCTGGTCATCGGCAATCATCAGGATGATGTTCGGCCGCTCATCGGCATGAAGGCTTCCGGCGAGGAAAAGGATGAGAAGCAGGTGGCGAAGGTGACTCATACGGATTTTCCTATTTGAGGTTTTCTGGAGTGATCCGGTAGGCCCCGCGGGTTCCCATGACGATTCCATAGACGGAGGTGCGTGCGGTGACAAAGAGTGTCTTTCCGTCCAGGCCCCCAAAGGTCACGTTGGCGGGCTTTTCAGGCACCTCGATCTGGTTGATAAGGATGCCCTCCGGGTTGTAGATGTCGACCGTTTGGCTGGTGAGGTAGAGGTTGCCCAAGGCATCCAGGGTCATTCCGTCTGAGCCCTGTGTGGCAAAGATCCGCTTGTTGGCCAGCATGCCGTCCTCCTCGATATTGAACTGGTAAATGCGTTGGTGATCCGTGTCAGCTACATAGAGGGTCTTTCCGTCCGGAGTGCCGATGACGCCATTGGGTTTGCCCAGTTTGTCGGCTACGCGGATGATGTATTTGCGGTCCGGGGTGATGTAATAGACGTGCATGCCGTCCTGTTCCATGGTGTTGGCACTGGCGCCGTAGGCGGGATCGGTGAAGTAGATCCCGTTGCGGGCATCGATCCAGAGGTCGTTGGGGCTGTTGAACTTCTTGCCGTTGTACGTCTCGGCCAGCACCTTCATTGCACCGGTCTTCGTGTTTCGCTGGGAAACCTTCCGTCCATCCTTCTGGCAAAGGATCAGGCTGCCTGCCTTGTCGAAGTAGAGTCCGTTGGATCCCTCCGAGTCCTGGATCAGGGTGCTGAGTCCGTTGACCGGGTCCCAATGATGGACCTTTCTGTTTGGAATATCGGAAAAATAAACGCCGTCCCCGTCGTCGGCAACCGGCCCCTCGGTGAACCTGAAACCAGTCACGAGCATGACGAGTCCGGTGTCCTTGCGTACCGCCTCCGGAGTGCTGCATCCTTGGAAGAGCAGGAGGCAGGTGAGGGCGAGCAGGGCGGGAGTGGTGAACCTGAAATGGCTTAAACGTCCTGAGGTCATGGTGTTGGGTAAGGGCATCAAGGGTTGTTTCCTGGGGCCTGTCGTGTGGAGGCAGACGTTAAGGGACCGTCCGGTTCGTGTCCATCGGCGAAGGCGTTTTCCGGTCCTTTCCCGGGGCGGGCGGGGCTCGTGAAAGTCGCTCCTTTAATCGCTTTACCGGATGGGCGGGTTTCCCTACGCTTTTCCTCGCATGGCGAAAGTGTCGAAGGAAGAAGGAACCCGTCCCGAAGGGGAGAAGGAGCCGACTTTCGAGGAGGCACTTGGCGAGCTTGAGTCCATTGTGGAAGCGATGGAGGAGGATGAGATGCCTCTGGAGTCGCTGCTTCAACATTTCGAGAAGGGCAATGCCCTGCGAGAGGTCTGCGAAAAGCGGCTGGCCGCCGCTGAACTCAAGGTCAAAAAGCTCGAAGAAGATCGTGACGGTTCCTTTACCGTTGAAGATTTCCCGCCAGACGAAGACTAAAACATCAGCCTATGAGCCGTTATCTCGACATGGTCGACAGCCCTGAACACGTGAAGAAGCTCACGGACGAACAACTGGTCCAGCTGGCCCAGGAGCTCCGTGAAGAACTCATTTCGAAACTCGCCACGCATGGAGGTCACCTCGGTCCCAACCTTGGGGTCGTGGAACTCACCATTGCACTCCACTACTGTTTTTCGACGCCCAAGGACAAGTTCGTCTGGGACGTTTCCCACCAGAGCTACGTACACAAGCTGTTGACAGGACGTAAGGACCGCTTCCACACCATCCGTACGACGGACGGTCTCTGCGGCTTCGCGCTCCGCTCCGAAAGTGAGCACGACTGCTATGGCGCTGCCCATGCCGGAACAGCCCTTTCAGCCGCGCTTGGCATCGCCGCCGGTCGTGACCAGCGGGGAACGGATGAGGAGGTCGTCGCCATCTTCGGTGACGCGGCCCTGACCAACGGCATTTCCTTTGAGGCGCTCAACAACATCGCCCCCACCACCAAGAAATTCATCGGCATCCTCAACGACAATGAGTGGAGTATCGCCAAGAACGTGGGGGCCATCGCGACCTACCTGAACAAGATCATCCAGACGCCTTCCTACAACAAGCTGTCCAAGGATTTCGAGCGCTGGCTCAAGCGCCTGCCGAAGGGCGAAGGTGCTTGGTGGTTCTCCCAGAAGGTGGAGGAAGCCATCAAGGGTGCCGTCACCACGGTATCCCTTCGCCAGAACGACGAGAAGCACGACCCGGATGCCGATGGCAAGGGTGGTGGCTTTGGAAACAGCCTTCTCTTTGAAGAGATGGGCCTCCGATACCTGGGCCCCATCGACGGCCACAACATTCCGCTGTTGATCAGCACCATGGAATTCGCCAAGACCTGCGACACACCGGTGATCCTTCACGTCGTGACGGAGAAGGGCCGTGGGTTTGACGCCGCGCTCAAGCATCCTGAAAAGTTCCATGGCCTAGGCCCCTACGATTCCCAGACGGGTGAAACACCCAAGTCCAAGCCCAACGAGGCTCCCAAGTGGCAGGACGTCTTCGGTGAGACGATGGTCCGCATCTGCAAGAAGGACAAATCCGTCGTTGGCATCACCGCGGCCATGCCGAGTGGAACCGGACTCAAGAAGCTTCAGGACGAGCTGCCCGGCCAATACTACGATGTGGGTATCGCGGAGGAACACGCCGTCCTGTTCGCAGCGGGCATGGCAACCATGGATTTCCATCCGGTCTGTGCGA
>CAZKNW010000587.1:0-2867 GCA_964554035.1 uncultured Verrucomicrobiota bacterium | reverse complement strand
GCGTTGGGGCTACTTTGGCTGCCGTTCTCCTGCATTGCGGCTACCACGCTGAACTGGCGGTCCCTTCCCGAGCTTCCCCAGGTTTCCGAGGATGTGGGCCAGCCAGGTGTGGCGGGACCCTTTGTCGGTGCGGTTGAGCATGAGGGGCGACAGGTGTTGATCGTGGCTGGCGGAGCCAACTTTCCAGAGGGACTTCCATGGGAGACAAGGCCGGACGGCTCCGCCCCTCCCAAGATCTATCATGATGATGTCTTTGTCCTCGAGCAGTCGGGCGGGGACTGGGCCTGGAACGACAATTCCTGGAAGCTGCCCTTCGCCGTGGGGTATGGGGCCAATGTCGCATGGAACAATGAAATCATCTGCATCGGCGGCGAACACAAGGATCCTCCCGTCGAGGGCAGGCAGGCCTTTCATCGGCACGCCGAAGTCTTCTCGATGAAATGGAATGGCAGCGAGGTGGTCTTTGATTCTGATTTCCCGCCGCTTCCCCAACCCACCACCATGCTGGTGGGTGCCCTTGTAGGTGACGTGGTCTATGTGGCGGGTGGTGACAGTGGCGAGGGGCCATCGATGAATTTCTGGTCCCTGGACCTCGGACAGAGGGGAACAACCGGTTGGAACTGGAACAGCCTGCCCGCATGGGAAGGCGAGCCTCGGGTGCTTGCGCTGGCGGCAGGGCAGGGTGATGGAGCCAAGGATCGTTTCTATCTCTTCAGCGGCAGGAATCCGGGGAAGGACTCGGTCTCCCTCCTGACGGATGCCTGGTCCTACGAGCCTGCAGGCATGAAATGGAAGCGTCTTGCGGACCTGCCCCGATGTGCCATGGCTGGGACGGCGGTTCCCACTGGCAATGCGCACGTCCTCGTGATTGGCGGGGCGGAGGGTGAGCTGTTCCGGAAGCTGGACTACGATTTTCTAAGGCAGATTGCGGAGACAAGGGAGTCTGGGAATGTTCAACGGGCGGAAGCACTGGAAAGGGAGAAGCTGGCGATCCTCACGGACCATCCCGGCTTCAGCAGGGAGGTGCTGGCCTATCATACGGTGACCGATACCTGGGTACCGGTCGGCGAGATTGATGGAGTCAGCCCGGTAACGACCTCGGCCGTCCGGGCCGGAGATCGCATCCTGATTCCAAGCGGGGAGATGAGTCCTGGTATTCGCACGCGACAGGTGCTGGAACTGACGCTCTCCCGGGAGCGGAAGTTCGGTGCGCTGAACTACGGGGTGCTGATCCTCTACCTGATTGGCGTCCTGATCAACGGCTTCTGGTTCTCACGAAAGATGAAAGGGACGGAGGACTACTTCAAGGCGGGTGGACGCATCCCCTGGTGGGCGGCCGGCCTCAGCATCTTCGGAACCCAACTCAGCGCCATCACCTTCATTGCCATCCCGGCCAAGGTCTTTGCCACGGACTGGCGCTTGATGGTGGGGCAGTTTGCCATCCTGATCGTGGCGCCCTTCGTCATCCTGTTCTTCCTCCCCTTCTACCGACGCCTGAACGTCACCACGGCCTACGAGTATCTGGAGAAAAGGTTCAATGTCTTTGTGAGGAGCTTTGGAAGCGTGATGTTCATGTTCCTGCAGTTTGCCCGGATTGGAGTGGTGCTCTATCTGCCTTCCGTGGCGCTGTCCATCGTCACCGGCATGAGTGTGGATGTCTGCATCCTGATGATGGGCGTCCTGTGCATCATCTACACGGTCAGTGGAGGCATGGAGGCGGTGATCTGGACGGATGTCACCCAGGTGATCGTCCTGGCCGGAGGTGCCCTCGTGTGCCTGCTCCTCATCCCGTTCCAGATCGACGGGGGATGGAATGCCATGGTGAACCTGGCGGATGACGCCAACAAGTTCCGGTTGCTCGACTTCCGCTGGGAGCCGGGAAGCACGGCCTTCTTCATCGTCCTCCTCGGAGCGCTTTCCTCGAACCTGATCAGCTACGGGACCGACCAGGCAGTGGTGCAGCGTTACCTGACCACGCCGGATGAGAAGGGATCGGCCCGGAGTATCTGGACCAATGCCATCCTCGCCATTCCAGCCTCCTTTCTTTTCTTCGGAATCGGGTCCGCGCTCTTTGCCTACTACCGGAGTCATCCCGATCGCCTGGATCCAACCCTCTCCAACACCGAGTCCCTTTTTCCGCTCTTCATCGTCGAACAGCTGCCGGCCGGTTTGGCCGGACTGGTCATCGCAGGCGTCTTTGCCGCGTCAATGTCGAGCATCGACAGCGCCATGAACAGCGTCTCGGCCGCCTTCACCACGGATTTTTTCCGTCGCTTCCGGCGGCAGGTGTCCGATGACCAGGCGCTCAAGGTGGCGCGGATGGCTACGGTGACGGTGGGTGTCTTGGGAACCGTCTTTGCCATTGCCATGGCCCACAGCGACGTGAAGTCCATCTGGGACCAGTTCGCCTTCTTCCTCGGGCTCTTTGGAGGTGGGCTGGGAGGCGTCTTCCTGCTGGGCATCTTCACGCGCCGGACGAACGGCCGGGGAGCGGTGGCCGGGTTGCTGGGAAGTGCGTTCCTTCAGTTCTACCTGATCCGTTTCACCGGAATGAATCCTTGGTTCCTTGCCTTCACAGGGATGTTCGGCTGTATCGGGATCGGTTACCTTGCCTCCCTGTTCCTGCAGGAGAAGCCCCGTGACCTGAAGGGCCTGACCTGGGCTTGAATAGGATTTGCATGATTCCCGTCGTATGTTATCGACGACAGAAACCAACCCTGCACGTTATGAAAAAGACTCTGACAATGATTGTTGCCCTGGTCGGTCTGGCCCTTTCGGCCAATGCCGCCGAAATGATGACCCTCAAGGGCAAGGGAATCTGTGCCAAATGCGGCCTCGGTGAGGATGGCGGATGCCAGAACGTCGTC
>CAZKNW010000586.1:0-2875 GCA_964554035.1 uncultured Verrucomicrobiota bacterium | reverse complement strand
CCCGAACCTGAAAGATTGGACTTTAGGTCGTTCAAGGCTTCATTGTCGGGCGGGATGAGTTTGGACGACACCTCAGACAGGACCCAGCAAGAGGATGAGGCATCGATGGATGCGCAGGCTATCGATGAGTCGATGCCAGGCGTGCCGGAGGAGGATTTCATCATGCTGGATGAACGGGTGGTGAACCTCTGGCGAATCAACCAGATCATGGGTTCCGTTGTTTTCCTCGGCATTCTCTTCATGGTGGGGAGCTTTGTCAGCATGGCGGTCAGCAACTCCCTGATCTGGGTTGCGGTAGGCTGGGTCATGATTGCCGTCTACAAGCTCTTGTCCGCCCTGATCTACCCGCCGCTGGCCTATCGGGCCTATGGCTACCGGATGGATGACAAGGTCCTTGAGATCCGGAGTGGTGTGATCTGGAAGGTCAGTCAGCAGGTGCCTCTTTCGCGACTTCAACACGTCGATCTTCATCGTGGTCCGTTGGAAAGATCCTTCGGTCTGGCCACCCTTTCCCTGCACACCGCAGGAACCCAGCAGGCGGTGCTGACGCTTCCCGGACTGGAGGCGGACATGGCGGGGGAATTCAGGGATGAGCTGGTCTCAATCGGAGGCGACGATGGCGTCTTAGCGGGAAGGCGAGGACAAGGAGCCCCGGCTGCCCCCGGAGCTTCCGCCGGTCATTGATGAGTTTGAGGGGCAGGTCCATGAGGAACCCTATCCTGAGCACGAGGACGACTTCGCAGAACATGCGGAATTGTCACTGCCCGTGGATCGGCTCCATCCGGTCACCCTGGTCATCGCCTTCTGGAATGCCATTCGCGGCTTCCTGATACCGATCCTCATCATCTTCCTCATCAACCGTTCGCGTGGAGGCATTCCTCCCTTTGTCATCGTTCTTCTTTTCTTCCTGGTGATGAGCCTGATCCAACAGGTCGTGCGCTACTTCACCTTCACCTTCTGGGTGGAGAACGGGGAACTGGTCACCCGGCAGGGCTTGCTCTCGCGTCAGGAACGAAACATCCCGCTTCTCAGGGTACAAGACATTCGTGTGGAGCAGGGGATTGTTCACCGCGCCTTTGGCGTGGCCGATGTGCACGTCGAGACGGCAGGCGGCATGGGTGTCGAGGCCTCGTTCTCGGTGTTGAAACTGGAGGATGCGGAGTTTCTCAGGGATGCCGTCTTTGGCGCGGTTGCCGAGGAAAAGCGTCTGCGGAAGGGAGAATCCTCCGAGGTGTCCGTTGAGGAACCGGAGGAGCCTGAGCTGGAGTTGCGGCGCCTTAGCAGCCGTGATCTGGTGCTGGCGGGGCTCACCTCCAACCAGACGGCTTCCACCATGGCAATCCTTCTGGCGGGCCTGGCCTTCCTGGATGATTTCCTTCCGGTCGATTTTTTTCGGCGGATTGAATCGGAGCTTCAGCAGAACATGGAAAGCATCGTGAGCACCGGACGGAGCATCGACTGGGTGACCATTGCGGGTATTGGAGGCGGGCTTTTCCTTCTCGGTATCGTGATTTCCGTGTTGGGTGCGATCATCCTCTTTCATGGTTTTGTGCTGAGCAGGAAGGGTGAGGACCTTCATCGTTCCTACGGCCTGTTCACCCGTCGTTCCAGCAGCCTCCCGAGGAAACGCATCCAGGTCCTGAGGGCGGATGAAACCGTCCTGCGGCGGGTCTTCGGTCTGATGGCACTCCGTGCGGATACCGCGGGTGGCAACATGATGGACCAGGGAGCGCAGAACGAGGGGCGCAATGTTCTTCTGCCCGTGATCAGCAGATCCGAACTGGAACCCCTGCTTCCCGAGTTCTTTCCCGACATTTCAAAGGGCGAGCCCGAGTGGCGCAGGGTGTCGAAGCGCGCGATCAGAAGGGGGACGATCAAGGGAAGCTGGATCATCCTGTTTGCCACGCTGTTCCTCTGCCTGAACAAGGGGCTGCCGGTGGGCCTCTGGCCGCTGGCCCTGCTTCCCTTCGTCTATCTGATCAATGTCCTCAACTACCGGCACTTCGGTTACGTGCTCGGTGAGCGCTATCTGCGTTGCCGTCGCGGGTGGCTTGGACGCACCACCCATGTCATCCCGATCCGGAACATCCAGTCGGTGGCCCTGATCCGCACACCCTTCGACCGATGGCATGGGCTGGCGACACTGGTCGTGGATACGGCCGGCCAGGCCTACACGGGAGGTGGTCCCAGGATTACCAACCTGCCCATCGAGGAGGCGGAATCCCTGGCAAGGGAACTTTCCCAGCGCGCCGCCCACATGCGCTACCAGTGGAATTGATTTCCGGATCGATCCACAACCACAGAGGACACCGAGGAACACAGAGAGAACGCTGGAATTCGAAACCGCCCGAGTGGGGCTTGAGACATTGTCGTCAGGTTGTGGAGGTGGGCGTCTCGCCCCAAGTTCTCCCAAAGCTCCTTCACTTCGTTCGGGTCATCTTCCCGACCGTGGAGCGGTCAACGCGTGTAGCCCCGGCGCGAAATGAAATGAAGCCCGGGGATCGAACAGCCCCAAAACATTCCTCGTCCTGGGGGGACGCAATCGAAAGCAAGGAGAGCGATGGTTGAACAAAGCTCCAACGTGGATTGGGTTTCATGGCAGGCGCTAGGTTCGTTAATTTTTTTTGGTTGGGTGTTCGGTCCTTAAATGTTGCCTAAGAGCGACCCTTCGCGCCTCCTTTTTGAAGAACTCTTGGCAGTCTTTTGGAGCAGATAAGATCACGGAAATATCCTTGTGGCAGTATTCACAGTATGCTTGCAATGCATAATTGATATTAGCACCCCCCCAGTGCATCTGGCTTATTTCGAATACCGCAAACTGACGTTCACCAATTCGGTTTATGATGGGCTCGGGATTTATCTGACGCTCTTGCGA
>CAZKNW010000585.1:0-2876 GCA_964554035.1 uncultured Verrucomicrobiota bacterium | reverse complement strand
ACCGTCCGCAGCACAGGCCCGCGCGGAGCGACGGGCCCTACCGTTTTCACACAGCTTGTTTAGGCGGTTTTTCCTCGTCGGAAAATAGGATAAGCGAAGCCTACTCCCCCTTGATGGCGTGGAGTCGTTCGTAGGTGCGGATGAACATGGTGTCCTTCGAGAAGGCCGGGGTGGTGTGGCAGGTTTCCCTCAGGTTGTATTCACCCACCTTCTGGAAGGTGTCGGTGGCGGCCATCATGAAGACCATTCCCCGCTTGTTGACGGAGATCAACTTGTCGTGGGCGAAGACCGGAGATCCGAAGGTTTCTCCAGAGGTCCTTTCGGTCCAAAGCATCTCGCCATCCTTGGGTTTCACGCAGGAGACCATGCCCTGGTCGTTCAAGAGGAAGACGAGTCCGTTGGCGTAGATCGGAGTGGGAATGTGGGGGACGGAACGCTCCACACGCCAGACCTCTTCGGCCTTGCCGGTCTTGGGGTCGTGTCGGATCGCCACCGCGTGCTTGAGCTTGGTCACGAACCCACAGGTCCCAAGCACCATGTCCTCAACGATGATGGGGGAACCTATGGCCCGTTCGCTGGATGGCTTGCCAAAGACGTCCTTTTCCCAGTTCTGGCTGCCATTGGAAGGATTGAGCGAAGTTATTCCGTGCTGCCAGTTGGTGAAGATGACCTCCTCCTCGTCACCCGGCTTGTAGATCACCGGGGAGGAGTAGGTGAGTCGAAGGCTGTTTCGGGGCACCTGCCAGGCAATCTCGCCGGTCCTGGCATGAAGGGCGATCAGGGAGCTGTCACCATCCTGGTCATTGTTCAGATAGACCAGGCCCTTGTGGACGACGGGAGAGGCTCCGAATCCGTGCCCGCCCTTGACCGGGCCGAGGTCGGCGGTCCAGACGGGTTCTCCCTCGTGGCTCATGGCGGAGACGATCAGGCGTTCCGTGGTGCCCCATGAAAAATAGACGCGCTCCTTGTCGGCGGCCGGGGTCGAGGAGGCGAGGCTGTTGTACTTGTGATGCTTGTTCTTCTTGTCCGGGAAGGCCCTCTTCCAGTTGATCTTTCCCTTGGCGGCATCCACGGCGATGGCAAAGCGTTCCCCGCTTTCCTCGTCGGCCGAGAGCAGAAAGACCTGATCGTTCCAGACGATGGGAGAACCGTGACCAACGCCGGGAAGATCGATGCTCCAGCGAAAGGTTTCCTCAGTCCATTCGTTGGGAATCTTCACCTCCGTCCGACCTGAACCATTGGGCCCACGGAAGCGGTCCCATTGGGAGTCGTCCGCTTGTGCGCTTACGCATACAAGAGCAAGGAGAATGGAGAACAATCTACGCTGAATCATGTTGAAGAGGGTAGGGCGGGGAGCGAGGGAAGTCACAGGATGATTTGTGCGGCGCTCACAGAGACGCAGATACAGGGTTAGAACCCATCTCATAAATGGTAGTCACTCGCGTTGAGCGCATTCTTTGTTTCTGGCAAGGCACGAAGGAGAAAGTGTGTGGGTTCACACCTGCCGACTGAGCAACGCAGGCAGGGCGAAAAATGGGCTCAACCCGAAGGGCGAGGCCGATTTTGGCCCCTGAGTGCGTTGCGCTTCCTTTTGTGATGAACCCATCATCGCCAGTCAGCGCGCCTTCTCAGGAATCAAAATCGACCTCGCGCGAATGGCTGCCATTTATGAGATGGGTTCTAGATTTCCTTCCTTCCTCGGGACCTAATTCATCAAACCGGATAGCGCAGGTTCTCAACCTCATCCTGCACGGACTGCGGGGGCTCCGGTGTGAACTTGGAGACCACGAGTGTCACGATGAAGTTGAGGATCATGCCAACGGTGCCGATGCCCTCGGGGCTGATGCCGAAAAGCCATTCGTTCGGCCCGGCCGTCTTATTGATGAACTTGAAGTAGATGATGTAGATGGCGGTGAATCCGATGCCGGAAATCATGCCGGAGATGGCGCCTTCCCTGGACGTCTTCTTGCTGAAGATGCCGAGGATGATGATCGGGAAGAAGCTGGATGCGGCGAGGCCGAAGGCAAAGGCAACCACCTGGGCCACGAAGGCAGGTGGGTAGATGCCGAAGATGCCGGCCACGACCACGGCGACTGCAGCGGCAAGGCGGGCATAGAGCAGTTCCTGCTTCTCGGACATGTCCGGCTTGAGGATGCGCTTGCAGAGATCGTGGGAGACGGAGGAGGAGATCACCAGCAGCAGGCCGGCCGCGGTCGAAAGGGCGGCCGCAAGGCCACCCGCGGCCACCAGGGCCACCACCCATGCGGGGAGTTTTGCAATCTCGGGATTGGCCAGCACCATGATGTCCCGGTCCACGTAAATCTCGTTGGACGTCTCGGTCAGTTCGTTGGTGATGATGCGGTTTCCAAGTGAGGTCCTCTTGTCCTCGTCAAAGGTGGGCTTGCCGACGAACGGGGCTCCTTCGCCGAACTGGATTTTCCCATCGCCATTCTTGTCGGTCCACGCGATCAATCCGGATCCTTCCCACTTCTTGAACCACTCGGGCGTTTGTTGGTAGGGGGCATTGTGTGTGGTCTGGAGCAGGTTGACGCGGGCGAAGGCACCCACGGTGGGTGCTGAGGTGTAAAGGATGCCGATGAAGAGCAGGGCCCAGAAGGCGCTCCAGCGTGCGGCCTGCATGTTCTTCACGGTGTAAAAGCGGATGATCACGTGGGGCAGGCCCGCGGTACCGACCATGAGCGCGATGGTGATGGCCAGCACGTCGATCATGGACTTCTTTCCGTCCACGAAGGTGGCGGTGTATTCGGGGAGTCCGAGGTCGCTGTGGAGTTGATCGAGTGCATGGAGCAGGTAGAGGCCTGCCTTGCTGCCCTCCTTGATCTCCGCCCCGAATCCAATCTGTGGGATGGCATGGC
>CAZKNW010000584.1:2632-2879 GCA_964554035.1 uncultured Verrucomicrobiota bacterium | reverse complement strand
GATGTGGACAACCAGGCACTGCCGATCGAGGTACCGCCTGTTCCCGCGTGGATGACGCATGCCGACAAGGATCAACAGCGATTGAATCGTGGCCGCCTTCTGTTTGGCCAGACCTGCGTGCCCTGTCACGGTGAGGCGGGGGATGGCAATGGCCCGAATGCCGGGGAACTCAAGGATCACCTCGGACGTCCCATCCGTCCTGCGAATCTTGTCGCTCCCCACCTGAGGACAGGCATTCGTCCCGAGC
>CAZKNW010000584.1:0-2622 GCA_964554035.1 uncultured Verrucomicrobiota bacterium | reverse complement strand
GCAGCTCTTCAAGACGATTTCCACCGGCTTGAACGGTACGCCCATGCCCGGGTTTCATGGAGTCCTTTCCGGGGAACAGCGGTGGGAAATCATCGCCCATATCCTCAGGCTTCGGTCGGGAAACAACAGGTGAAACACACCTCCGTTCCCGGGGGGGGGCAAATGGGGCAGGGGTTGCGAAGTCATCTCCTTGTGCAAGGGTTTCTGTGGAAAATGTCGGTGACGGACAGGTTGACCGCATGACATTGAGAGACTTGTCCGGAGCCGCTTTCGCTCCGGTCCTGACTGGGGGTTTTCCGATCGAATCACACCTGTGAACCTGAAAACGAAAGGAAACAGATTGAAACCAATGACCAACCAGACCCTTCTCCTCAAACTTCTCATTTCCGGACTTATGTGCCTCGGCTTCGCGGTGCATGCCGATGAAAGGAAGGCAGACGACCAATTGTATATTTCCAAGATCAAGAAGGAATCCTCGCAGCTGATCGAGGCACTCAAGGACTACACAGCCGAACAGAAGGAGGATGCCGTTGACGCGACGGACAAGACGCTCATGAAGATCGACAACGAGATCGACCTGCTGGAGCGCAAGGTGGAACGCGGATGGGACAGCATGACCGATGCAACCCGCAAGAAGGTCAGTGCCACCATGAAGAAGCTCCGGAAGGAGCGTGTCCAACTTGCGGAGTGGTATGGGGGAATGAAGCATTCCACGGCAAACGCCTGGGATGACATGAAGAACGGCTTCTCCGAGGCCTTGGATTCCATTGCGGATGCCTGGGACAAGGCTGAGGACGAATTTGAGAACAATAGTGACTCCTAGACACTTGTTTCATGATTCAGTCCCGACTGAATCGAGGGCCCGGCAATCTGCAGAGGTTGCCGGGCCCTTTTTTTGAAGCTGACCACCGCCATCGACTGGGGGAAACTCTCCACCTCATGCATCGAATCGCTTTCCTCTTCCTGCTGCTTGCTGGTGCCGTGCTTCCGGCGTCTGGTCAGGAGATGCGTTACCGGGTTTTCGTTTCCACCGACATCGGGGGAAGCGATCCGGACGACTATCAGTCGATGGTCCACTACCTGGTTTCCTCCGATCTCTTTGAAACCGAGGGGGTGATCAGTTCGCCACCGCATCAGGGGAGGGTGGAGGCGATTCTCGAGTGCATCGACGCGTATGAGAAGGACTACCCATCGCTCAAGGGGCATTCGGATGCCTACCCGGATCCGGATCAGCTTCGACGCGTGAGCCTTCAGGGGGCAATCGATCCGCAGGCCGGGGATCTTCCCGATGCCCGTATCAGCGAGGGTGCGCGTCATCTGATTCACTGTGCCAAGCGGAAGGATTCCAGACCCCTCTGGGTTCTGGTCTGGGGTTCAATCACGGATGTGGCACAGGCGGTTCATGCGGATGCCTCCATCAAGGACCGGATCCGCATCTACTCCATTGGGTCGTGGAACACCCGGCAGGATGAAAAGGCAAGGCACTACCTCTTCACGCATCATCCCGATCTTTGGTGGATCGAGAACGACACGACCTTCCGGGGCATGTACATGGGAGGGGAACAGAAGGGGGATCTGGGTAATCTGGAGTTTGCAAGGCAGCATGTTGCCGGACATGGCGCCCTTGGAGCGTTGTTCGCCTCCAAGATGATGAAGATCAAGATGGGGGATACGCCGAGTGTCCTCTACCTGATGTCGGGCGACCCCGATCGGCCGGATGCACCGCATTGGGGAGGTGCCTTTGTTCGGCCTCATCCAAAGGAAAGACCCCAATACTGGCACGACAATGAGGAACCGGCATTGAGCACCAATGGGAAGGCAGGGGCCGTGACGGTCAACCAATGGAGGAAGGAATATCTGGAGGATTGGAAATTGCGTATGGACCGGACACTTCCGGCTTCCCGTGCCGAGCGGCTTCTCAGGGACATGGCCAATCCCGCTTCTGGCCACGTCCTAGTCGCGGCCCACCGGGGTGGATGGGAAAGGGACTGGGCGAACAAGGCTCCGGAGAATTCCCTTGCGAACATCGACAAGGCCGTAGCCATGGGATTCGATGTCTATGAAACCGATCTTCGTCTGACCCGCGATGGTCATTTTGTCATCATGCACGATGCCACCATCGATCGGACCACCAATGGCAACGGCATTGTCACGGAACTGGGCCTGGCCGACCTGAAGCCGTTGAGGCTGCGCTACAAGAACGGGAAGATGTCGGACGAGGTCATTCCGACCTTCGAGGATTTTCTCCGACGTGCCGGTGGAAGGATCCTTTTCAAGATCGACTACAAGGCGGACATCGAGTCCTTTCCCAAGGCGGTGAAGCTTGTCGAGAAACATGGAATGATGGGGCAGGTGATCTTCCGTCTTCCATGGAAGGCGCCCTTGGCGGAGCGCCTGCAACAGTTCATTGGTGATGGCATGCCCAACCATCCCAACCTTCTGATGTTCAAGACCCGGAATGCCCGGCAGGTCAGTGAGATCGCTGAGCGTTTTCATCCGGGTGTCATCGAGATCACCCTCGACAAGGAGATCACGCCGGAGGCACTGGCCGCCATGTCGGTGGCACGCAAGGAAGGGATGCTGGTTGAGACCCATTCGTGGGGAGGGCCCAAGGAATGTAAG
>CAZKNW010000583.1:0-2883 GCA_964554035.1 uncultured Verrucomicrobiota bacterium | reverse complement strand
TTGGCGAGGATGAATACTCCAAGACCATCGATATTCCGGTCTACTCGGACGCCACGGTCGAAGGAACTGAGAGGGTGTTGCTCGAACTGAGAAGCCCAACGGGAAGTCCCGTCAACGGCAAGCCCTACCTGGCGGACCTGGAGATCATTGATGAGGATACGCCATTGGTGACGGTGCTGCCGCCGGAGTTCCTCTCCATCCCTTGGTTGGGCACCATATATGGAGTCAAGGAGGGCAGTGGTGGCGGGACCGACATGCACGATTTTGTGATCAAGCTCGTCGACGAGAATGGCTTGGCTGTAAATGCAGGACCGGGCGGTGTGTTCATCAACTACCAGACGGTGGAGCTGACCGCCAGGGAAGGATCTGACTTCATCGACACCTCGGGAGTCGCCTTCATCGCGGCCGGGCTTTCCGAGGTCAAGGTACCGGTTCCGGTCGTGAAGGACGACATGGCTGAGGCAACCGAGAACTTTGCCCTGCGCCTGACATCCGCAACCGGAGCGGAACTCCGTATCGAGAACAGCGTGGCGATCGCCAATATTTATGATGACGATGCCAAGGCCATCACGGGAGAGGTCTTTTACGATCGCAATGAAAACGGCTTCAAGGATTTCAACGAGAAGGGAATAGAGGGCGTTGACGTGACGATCACGTGGTATGAGGACGGAGCCGAACAATCCGCCACAGTCCAGACGGATTCCAATGGCGTCTACACCCAGGATGTGTTCCTTGGGCAGGTGACCATTGCTGTGGATGGCGAAACGGTTGAATCACCCTACCAGAAACTGGGAGGTATCCTGGCGGGACTCCCATGGTCCGGTGAGTATGAGACCACCACCTTCAACGAGGTCCAGACCACGGAGTTCGGAGGTATTGTTGGCATTTCGCCATTCGAGGACGTTGGGTATGACTCGAGCCGTTCCTTCAGCCAGCCCACGGACAACGATGACACGGGGCGTGGCGGAACGGATGACACCATCTTCGGCGGACCTGGTGATGACTACATCGATGCGGGTGCGGGTGACGACCATGTGGTTGGCGGACACTGGATGACCGCCACCGATGAGAACATGCCGGTGAATGGACTGGAGTATGACGCCGAGGTGACCGTGGTCGATTCCACGACGGACCTCTCCTTCCTGGGTCCGGATGTTGAACTCCACGTGATATATGGTGAGGGTCCGATCTTTTCCGTGAATCCGACAGCCTTTGCCGGTGAAATCTCAGGGCAGATCTGGGAGGACCTGGATGTGGACAACATGCAGGACGGGGGTGAAGGCTTCAACGAGGAGGTCCTCGTTCATCTCCTCGACAGCACCGGCAATCCGGTGAACTCGCTGGTAACCACCGATGGCACCTATGCCTTCACCAACCTCTATGTGGACGCCGACAACCCGACCGCTGAGAGCCTCTACATCATCGAGTTTGAGATTCCGGACGAATATGAATTCGTTGAAGCCAACATGGGGGCGGAGACCGTGGACAGCGATGCCGAACTGGCGGCCCGCACGACCAAGATCTCAATCACCTACAACAGTCCATCTGTAACCAATGTGGATGCCGGTGTGGTTTCCAAGGACCTGTCACCGAATGCACAGGGCCAGCGCCTTGTCTTCAGCAGGGGAAGCTACACCATCTCCGAGGCCGATCCGGCAGGATCCGTTCTCGTGACCCTGGTGAGAAGCGCCTCGACCACCGAGAGCGCCTGGGTGCTTCATGCCGACAATGGAACGGCCATTGAAAGCACCAACTATGAATTCGAGGACCTGCTGGTGGTGTTTGGCGTTGGTATTACATCCCTGACAATTGAGATCGAGATCCTGAACACCGGGGCGCTTGGGATCTGCGACATGGTCTACTTCACCTTGTCTGTCAGGGAGCCCACCGGTCGTCCCGGCAATGACACCACCATCTACATCGTGGGTGAAGGAGCGGCCTCCATATCCGATGATGATGTCATCGAGGGTGGAAATGACTGGGACATCATTCTCGGCGACTCCGGCAACATCCCCGGCTACGCGGTGGTGAATGAATACGCGAACATCCAGCAGTCACAATACCTTGGCGACATCGAGAGGTTTGGTGGACCGGGTGATGACATTATCAATGCAGGACTGGGTGCCGATTACATCGATGGTCAGTTGGGTGACGACGATCTCATGGGTGGCGACGGAGTGGATATCGTCATTGGTGGCCTTGGTGATGATGTGCTGACCGTCGGACAGGGAGACGACGACCTTGAAGGCAATCATGGCATCGACACCGTCGTTTCCTTCCGTGAGGTCCTGGGCATCCAGCTCGAACCTGGAATGCTCACCCATATCGACAGTGACCTGACGATCCTGAACGAGCACATCCTTCATGATACTTTCGAGATTGCGCGGATCTTCGGCGACTATCAGAACAACCTGATCGATATTTCGAGCTGGCTTTCCTCCGCCTACATCTATGGAAACCTGGGCAATGACACCCTCTTCGCCCGGGCGGATACGGACATGTATCTCCTGGATGTGAACCTGCCTTACCCACAGAACGTCTACTTCCAGGGAACCCACGGGTTCAACAAGGATGCTGCCGTGAGTCTCGCGAATGGTGAAACGTATCACCTTGGCTCCCTGGAGAACGTCTTCCTCACCGGTGGCGCCAGCAACAACACCTTGGATGCTTCCGGATACTCCCGTCCCGTCACGCTGCAGGGTCTGGGTGGCAGCGATACCTTGATCGGTGGATCTGCCAACGACACCTTCCTTTTCGATGTGGACAATGTCCTTGGCCTCGACATCGTGACGGGCAACGGAGGCAGCGACACCCTCAATTTTGCCGCCAGCAGCGCGGGTGTGACGGTGGATCTGTCCATCCTTGGACCGTCGATCCAGACCG
>CAZKNW010000582.1:0-2885 GCA_964554035.1 uncultured Verrucomicrobiota bacterium | reverse complement strand
GAAGGGTGATCTCCTGTGCGAACTGGATGTTTCAGAGATTGAGGACAAGCTCGATCAACAGAAACTGGCCGTGGAAAGCTCTGAGTTTGATCTCACGCAGGCCGAGGAAAACCTCAAGATCCAGGAGAGCATCATCGACTCCAACATCAAGGCTGCCGAGCTCAAGGTGGAATTCGCACGGATCGACCTGGAGAAGTACAAGAAAGGCGACTGGCCGCAGGCCCTCCGCGATGCCGAGACCGCCATCGTCACGGCCGAGGAAAAATGGAAGTTTGATGAAGAGAACTTCAACGTGTTGGAAGAGCTGCACAAGCAGGGCTTCGAGACACGCAGCAAGGTGGAGCAGGCCCGTCTGACGCTCGTCAATTCGAAGATCAAGTATGACCAGGCCCTCGAAGCCAAGAGGCTCCTTGAAGAGTACGACTACCCGAAGAAGATACGCCAGTTTGAGTCCGACCTGAATGAGGCGGGTGAGGAGCTGAACCGCGTCAAGGCTCAGAGCGAGGCCAAGCGCGCCCAGTACAAGAGCCAACTCAGAAGTGCGGAAACCAAACTGGAACTGAACAAGAAGAAGCTCGAGGAATACCTGGGCGAGATTAAGGCGGCCAAGGTTTATGCGCCTGAGGATGGCATGGTCGTCTACCCATTCGTCAGCTACCGCTCCAGTTCCCAGACCATGATTGAGGAGGGTGCTTCCATCCGCCCCCAGCAGACCATCGTTAATCTACCGGACACCACCAAGATGAAGTTGGGCATCAAGGTTCACGAATCCCATATCAACCAGGTCCGTGAGGGCTTGCCCGCCTATGTTGTTCTGGATCCGTATCCAGACAAACGCTTCATGGCACAAGTCACCAAGGTGGCGCTCCTTCCGGATTCCCAGAGCCGCTACTCGAATCCCAACCTCAAGGTCTACTCCACCGAAATCGTCATCAAGGATCAACTGCCGGACGTTAAGCCCGGCGTCTCAGGCCGGGCTGAGATCATCATCACCAAGCTCGAGAATGTGATGACCGTCCCGATTCAGTCGGTCACCACCTACAAGGGCAAACAGGTGGTTTACGTCAAGAAGGGTTCCAGTCTCCAACACGTTCCCGTCGAGGTGGGCCTCTTCAACAACGAGTTCATCGAGATTCGCTCCGGACTGGAGGAAGGCGACCTGGTGGCCAAGGCACCCCCGCTGGACTACGAGGGCGAGGAGATTGATGACAAGGTGATCAAGGAAGGCGATGCACTTCCTCCCGAGACTCCAGTCAACCAACGTCCCGAGGACCAGCCCAAAAGACAGGCTCCCAAACAGGAGAATCGCGAGGGAGCTGCCGGTGGCGGTGGTCAACGGCGGGCGCCCAGTGCGGAAGCCATCAAGGAATTCGACAAGGACGGCGACGGCCAGCTGAATGAAGACGAACGCAACGCCATGAGGGAAGCTTTCCGTCAACGTCGGCAGCAGGGCGGCGGCGGTGGCGGTACCGGTGGTGGCAGCCAGCGCGAAAAGGGTGGAGGTCGCCCTCCTAGTGCTTCACTCAACAACAGCATGTCGGCCCACGTCTGATCTTCAATCAAGCCAGTTTCAGAGGAATTCAAGGACAGAAGTGGATAAGAAGCCCATCATCAGCATTCGTGGGATCCAGAAGAAGTATATCGTCGGGTCCGTCGAGGTCCTCGCGTTGAAACATGTGGATCTCGATATCTTTGAAGGTTCCTATGTCGCAATCATGGGCCCTTCCGGTTCCGGCAAGTCAACCATGTTGAACATCCTGGGCGCACTCGACCGCCCTACGAAAGGAGAATACTTCCTCGGAGGTGACGACGTCGCGACGATGGAGGACGACATCCTTTCCGTCATCCGTGGAAAACGTCTCGGATTCATCTTCCAAAGCTACAACCTGATCGATCAGCTGACCGTCGTGGAGAACATTCACGTCCCTCTTTTCTATCAGGGCAAGGACATCAACGAATGTTACGACAAATGCGCCGAGCTCGCCCAGCTCGTTGGTCTGGAGCACCGTCTCGATCACAGGCCCAAGGAACTTTCCGGTGGTCAGCAGCAGAGGGTGGCCATTGCCAGGTCTCTCGTTAATGATCCCCTGATGATCCTTGCGGACGAGCCCACAGGTAACCTCGACTCCAAGACAGGCGTTGAGGTGCTGGAGTTGATCGACCGCCTCAATGAAGAAGGGAAGACCATTGTCCTCGTGACCCACGACCCCAAAGTCGCAGATCGCGCACATCGCGTCATCCACATGAAGGACGGACTCGTCGACAGGGATGTCGTCAACGAAGCCAACATCGCCCGCACCGAAGCCGCCAGGGCCAAAATGAAGCCATGATTTCCATCCGCTTTATCCGCACCGTCCAGCTCGGGATCAAGAGCCTGCTGCTTCACAAGCTTCGCTCCGGCCTCACCATGCTCGGCATCATCTTCGGGGTTTGCTCCGTCATTTCCATGCTGGCGATTGGCGAAGGAGCATCTTATGAGGCACAGGAATCCATCAAGAAGCTCGGCAGCAACAACATCATCATCCGAAGCGTGAAGCCGCCGGACCAGGAACGGGAAGGCAGCTCCGGCTTCGTTCTCGAATACGGTCTGACCTACAACGACGCACGGCGCCTCAAGAACACGATATCAGGAGTTTGGCGCGTCCTTCCAAAGAGAATCATACGCGAGAATGTCCGTTTTGGAACCGCCAACATTCCCTGCCAGATCATCGGAACCTATTCCTTCCTGCCGGAGGTCGGCGGCTTGCAGGTCGTGGCTGGACGCTTTCTTACAGCCACCGACGAAAGGTATCAGAACAATGTCTGCGCGATCACGACCTCTTTGGCTTCCCGGCTTTTTCCCTACCAGAATCCTCTCGATCAAGCCATCAAGATAGCGGGCGTCA
>CAZKNW010000581.1:0-2892 GCA_964554035.1 uncultured Verrucomicrobiota bacterium | reverse complement strand
GATCGCCAAGTGCATGCTTGGACGGACCAATGGTGATGAGGTCGAGTTCGAGGTCGGAGGCTTGTCCAGAAAGCTGAGGATCGAGTCGATCCAGGCTTGGGAAGGCAAGCTGGAGGAGCCGGTTGAGGAGCTCGAGGTGGAGACTTCCGATGCCGAGGAGGCAACCTCAGCCTGACCTGACTTTGTTTTTGCCCCGGCCAAGGTGGGATCTCCTGCCTTGGCCTTTTTTTTGAAGATGATTCCTGTGCATTCGTTAAACCTCTATCTTGCCCGTTAACCTGATCGTTCCTATTTTCATCCCATGAACTACCGGTCCCAAACCCTGAGGCGTCGTGTTCTTCCTCTTGTTCTCATCGTGTGCCTTGGAGGCCTTGCGACGGCTGCTGAAATGCAGCGGAAGGACGTTGCCGACCTGATTGCGGAAAAGAACGAGTTGAGGGAGGAGGTCAGGAGGCTGAATGCCACCACGGCCAATCTGGAGGATGCGCTCCGCCTTCTGCAGAACCAGGTCATGGCGCAGGACAAGAGGATCAACAGCCTTCAGTCTTCGGTGGCCAGCCTGAAGGAGGACATTGCTTCGGCCCAGGTCAAGACGGCATCCACCTATGCCACCCAGGAGCAGGCGAAGGCACTGGAAAGCAGTCTCAAGAAGCTGAGCGCGGACTGGGAATCGGACAAGAAGGTGCTTACCAAGGCGATGTCGGTGGTCGAGTCGCAGGTGGGTGAGATCCAGAACGTTGCGGAACGCGCGCTGGAGTATGCGTCGAAGCGACCTGCTTCCACATCAACGGTTTCCGCGGCTCCCGCTCCTTCGGGGCCCCCCAAGGAATTCAAGGGCATCGAGCACAAGATACAGCAGGGTCAGTATCTGTACACGATCATCAAGGAGTTCAATGCGGCCATCAAGCAGAGGGGCATGAATGGTTCGATTGGTCTCAAGGACGTCATGGAGGCAAATCCCGGACTGGATCCCAACCGCATGCAGGTGGGCAGCATCATCAGGCTTCCCTTTCCGGAATAGTCAGTGCAATGGCTGATTCGACCGAAACCGAAGAGCGTTCCAAGGGTGTGAAGAAGATCCGGTGGTGGGTCCTCTTCCGGCGAGCCCATCTCTACCTGGGGTGTTTCTTCACTCCAATGCTCATGTTTTACCTGCTATCGGGATGGTATCAGAGTGTGAACAATGAGCGCCTCAAGCATCCCAGCGAGGCGGAGACGCTTTTGCAGAAGATGCGTGCGGTGCACGTGGATCATCTTTATCCGTCGGAGACCGAGTTTGAATCTCCATCCGACCCTGCGCTTTTCCGCCTCCTGGCGGTTGTCATGTGCATCTCGGCCCTGCTTGCCATCGTGCTTGGGGTCATGATCGCGTTCAAGACCCTCAAGAACCGCTGGCTGGTCGTGCTGACGTTGATTGCGGGAGCGGCGGTGCCTGTGCTCGTACTGCTGACCGCGCAGGGCAGGGGGTGATCAGGCGGAGGCCTCGGCGGTGAGGGCTTCCCGAACCTGGAGGAGTGCCTCCAACAGCCCTCGCCATTCTTCCCGGGTGGTGTTCCAACCGCTGCTGAAGCGAAGCACCCTTGATGCCTCTTCGCTGGAGATCTCCATCGCTGTCAGGACGTGCGAGGGCTTTTCCTTGCCACTTGAACAGGCGGAACCGGTGGAAACGGCGAATCCCAGCTTGTCGAGTTTCACCACCCATCGGGCAGGGCAGCCCGTGTCTGGCATGATGGCCGCGGTGGTGTTCCAGAGTCTTGCGCTTTCCTTGCCGAGAATCCTGGCATCCATCCGCCCTTCCAGTTCATTCTCAAATTCGGTCTTCCAGCGGATTCTTTCCTCAACCTCTTCCGGAGTCCGATTGAGGCTGCAACGGAGCGCCTCGGTCATGGCTGCGATTCCTGCGACATTCTCGGTGCCCGCCCTGCGTGCCTCTTCCTGTGGACCACCCACGACCATGGGGTGAAAGCGGCCTCGCGGGACCCGAAGGAAGGCACTTCCCTTTGGACCCCCAAACTTGTGGGCACTGCCTGACACGAACCTTTGGGAGGACGGGCTGTAGAAGGGCATCTTTCCAATCCATTGGACCGCGTCGATCAGGACGGGTAGACCCTGATGCTCCGCAAGCTCAGCGATCTCCTTCCATGGCTGAAGGCATCCTGTCTCGTTGTTGGCCGCCATGATTGCCAACGCCAGGCAGCGGCCCTCCTTGACCCTTTCCATGACCTCATCGGCCTCCACCACACCCGAGGGAGTGACAGGTATCAGGTCCACCCTGCCGGGAAAGAACTTCAATGACGCCTCAAGAACACAGGGGTGCTCTATCGCGGAAACGAGCACACGCCCATCGCGATCCTTCATGTCAATCGACAGGTGATGAAAGAACATGTTTGCACACTCGGTCGCGGAAGAGGTCCAGATGTAGTCGAGGGGATGGCCGCCAAGCAGGTCGGCTAGGGACTGCCGTGCCTCCTCGATGATGTGACTGGCCCGGGACCCCATCCTGTGAGGGCTGGATGGATTTCCCGGAAAGTCCCTGGAAACCTCGACCCAGCGGTCAAGGCCCGACGGAACCAGCGGTGTGGTGGCATTGTGGTCGAAATAGATCACCTGCCCTTAGAATGTACGCTGGAGGGGAAAAAGAAAATCCCGCGGCTTTCGTTGAAGCCGCGGGTTGTGATTATCCTGTCAAGCTGCCTGAGCCTGGCCGGAACGTCCTTTAGAGACTGTGATTTCGATCAAGGTGAAAGCCGCTCTGCCTTGTCTCAGTGAAGTCTTCATGAGATCAAAGTGGCTTTGGATTTCAGACAGGTTCCTTTATAACAGAAAAGGCTTGGAGCGGTAGGCTCCAAGCCTGCACTTAAAGTGTGCCTGTGATCAGGTCAGCCTTAGAGG
>CAZKNW010000580.1:0-2901 GCA_964554035.1 uncultured Verrucomicrobiota bacterium | reverse complement strand
CGATCTCATACCCGGCATTCCGGAGCCGGCTAGCAAGCACGGTGCGGTCCAGCGCATTATCGTCTGCGATAAGCAATCTCCCTCGGCCTTTAGTCAATTGCCGTTCACCACTGACGCCGATGGGTCCCTCTGGCTTCATGGAGGACAATCCTACTTCACTTCCGCGGCGGTGTTGGTCGCTGAACCCACATAGTTCTGCCAGTCGAGGAAATACCAGGTTCCATCCTTCTTACCTGACGAGTTGCCTCCGTAGCGATAGTAGCGGCTGTCCAGTTCGCATCGGATGAATTCCACGTGCCCGTCCCTGAAGAGGGCATTCTTTCCTCGTTCGTGATTCTGGTTCATCCACTGACCCGGCTCGGTAGTGCTTGGCGCATCGAAATCCGACATCAGCACATTTCCCCTGGAATCATTGGCCGTCTTGGGTGCCTGCTGGTTGGTGCCACGAAAGTAGTAAGAGGAATGGGCGCGCTTACCTTTGACACCCACATTCTGCACCCCGTTGGTATAGCCCTTGTTCAGCAGGCTCGCAGACGGACAGACAAACATCCTCTCCTCATGTCTCATCTCGGACTTCAACATGTCTCCGAATCCAATGGTCCTGTTTTTGTCCCAGATCAACGTGGTGGAGTTGCCCTTTACCACGGGAAACTGGCCCCTCTTCTCGTTGGCCCACATCTGGGCGGACATGCCGATTTGCCTCATGCCGCTCGAGCAATAGGTAGCCTTGGCCTTGCCCGAGGCCTTGGAAAGAACGGGCAGGAGAAGCGAGGCGAGGATCCCGATCAGGGCAATCACCACAAGCATCTCTATCAGCGTGAAGCCCGGACTTCCCGTTGGGGCCTTGGATCGCATTCTCATCAGTTCATTTTATCGTCTTACGTTTCGGAAGGGTTTCCTACAGATAACGCAGATTCCCCAATTGACGAGACATTATTGCGGCCTTCGACAGTCGGCGTTCCTCAGAAAAAGAAATAGAAGGCTGTCAGAATCGCGTTCGCTATCAACACAGCAAGGAGGGAATAAACGACCGATTGTGTGGTCGCGCGCCCCACCCCCTCTGCCCCACCCGTAACGGTCATGCCGTAATGGCAGGCCAAGGTTCCGATGAGCCAGGCGAACGTGATGCTCTTGGTGACACCCGACATCAAATCCTGCATGCCGGCCGATTCTATGCTCCTCAGAATGAAGGCCGGCGTCGTCATATCGAGTGCAAAATAGCAGATACTCCATCCTCCCAGCATCGCGATATAGAAGCCGAAAACAGTCAATGCCGGCAACATGATCAGCATGGCGACAAACCGAGGTACGACCAAGTAGCGTACGGGATTGATCGCCATCACCTCCAATGCCTCTATCTCCTCTGACACCTTCATCGTGCCCAGTTCCGCCGTTACTGCACTACCACTGCGGCCGATCACTATAACGGCGATCAACAGCGGTCCCAGTTCCCTCAAGAGGGATAGTGTCACCAGGTCCGGCACGTAAATCTCCGCCCCCATCTTTTGAAGTGTTCCCGCTCCCTGCATGGCTAGTGTCAGTCCGATGCTGAATGCGGTCAGGCTCGCCATTGGCACTGCCTCCACACCTATCCGGATCATCTGGTGGAAGATCTGCCCCAGCCGAAGCTTCCGTTCCTTGAACGTCCCTACCGACAGTTGGAACAGGATCTCCAGATTCAGATGGAAGTATTCTTGGAGCAAGTGGCAACCTTCGTGGGATTCTTCGTCACTCGTTCAGATCTTGTTCGGCTTCTTCCCGAGTCTTTAGGATCGTAAAAACCTCTCCCAGCCGGACCAGTTCAAAGACGCTGCGGACCCGATCGCTCATTCCGAAGAGCGCGACCCTTCCCTTGAATTTCCTCGTGGCCTGGAAGTACTCGATCAAGGTCGCAAGACCTGAGGAGTCGATGTATTTCACGCCGCTGAAGTCGAGCATCAGCTTTTCGGTCTTGGTCGCCGCCTTTTTTTGTAGGACTTCTCTCAACTCGGGTGAGTTCTTGAGGTCAATGTCTCCACTCAGTTCAAGGACTTCGATTCCCTTTTCGGTCTTGCTGTCTTTCCAGTCCACCAGAGTCAACTAGCAGCTCCTTCGGTTCCCGTGAAGCCGTAATTATCGTTTCGTGGGCCCGCACATGGCATTGCAAAGATTGCTCCCTCTTTTATCGTTGTCGGCATGAAGCCATTCTTTTGGATTTTTCTTCTGGTTCTTTCCTTCTCGGGTAACGCTACCCGGGCGGCAACGGTTGCCCTCGTCAGCGGAGAGTATGAGTATGCATCCATGATCACCCTGCCCGCATTCGCGTCGTATCTGGAGAAGGAGCACGGTTTTGAGACCATCTACGTCGAGCGAGGCGAGGGTGAGGACATCCCTGGGATCGAAAAGGTCCGGGATGCCGATCTCCTGATCCTCTACATCAGGCGGATGACACTTCCTGACAAGCAACTTGATGTGGTCAGGGAGTTTATTGCCTCGGGAAAACCGGTTCTGGGCCTTCGTACCACAAGTCATGCTTTCGAGAACTGGAAGGAGTGGGATCCCAAGGTTCTCGGAGGCAACTACCATGGACATCACAAGAATGAACTGAAGACGACCGTGACGGTGGCCGACCCGGATTCCCATCCCATTCTGAAGAACCTGGATTCCGGTTTTGTCAGCAAGGGCAGCCTTTACAAGGTCTCACCTCTTTCCAATGACACTTCGGTCCTGCTTTTGGGTTCGGTTGCTTTGGGCAATATTCCGGATGAACCTGTAGCCTGGAGCCGGAAGCATGGGGACTCCCAGATCCTTTACACTTCCTTGGGGTTCCCGGAGGACTTCGAGGAGGCTTTTTTTGTCGGTTTCCTGGTGAATGGCGTTCATTGGCTCCTCAATCTGCCCATTCCTCAGCTCAGACATCAG
>CAZKNW010000579.1:0-2907 GCA_964554035.1 uncultured Verrucomicrobiota bacterium | reverse complement strand
CGGCGTTGAGCGTGGCATACTTGGCGCGCATGACCTCCATGTCCTCGGTGTCCGCATAGATGTTGTCGCCAATCATCAGGAACACTTCCGGACGATCCTGGAGGATCGTCTTGAAGATCGGCATCGGCTGGCTCTGCTTGATGCAGGAACCGAAATGAATCCGGTGCAGCGGCTCCGGACTCATGGCGCCGTGGTTCGCCAATAGCCAACACAGGCCGCTGATCATCCATTGAAGTCTCATTGTTCTTTTCCGGTTCTCTGGCCGACACTTTCGCTCATTGCTTTCCGCTTGTGTCGGGGTGTGATCCATTCTCGGGCAGGTTCCCGATTTTCCCAGAAAAATTCCGATCCCTTGCTGTTGGGGTGGACCAGCCCGCGGTCGGAAACGCGCGTCATGAAAATTTGACTCGGACCGGGGAATTCGCTGTGATCCGGACCATGCAATACCCAGGCGACGTGTCCGTTGCTTTAAACTGATCCTATTCCATGCAGACTCGTCGACAGCATCTTGCAGCACTTGGGACCGCCCTGGTCGCGCCGACCCGCACCATCGCCGCCGGTTCCAAAGGAGCCCCGATTCTCTCCTTCGGCCTCATGGCGGATTGTCAGTATGTCGATGCCGAGACAAGAGGTTCGCGCTTCTATCGGGAAAGCCCCGCCAAGCTCGCAACCGCCATCGGCACCCTGAACGAGCACGGACCAAGATTCACGTTTCACCTTGGGGACTTCATCGATCGCGACTTCAAGAGCTTCGATGCCCTCGACCCGATTGCCGCAAGGTTGAAGTCGCCACTTTACCATGCCCTCGGCAACCACGACCTGGAAGTGGAGGACGACAAGAAGGAGAAAGTCCTCAAGAGACTTGGACTGGAAAGCGGTTACTACAGTTTCAGGGAGATGGGGTTTCGCTTTGTGGTGATCGATACCACTGAAGTGAGCACCTACAGATATGCCATGGGTTCCGATGCTCGATCGAAGGCAGCGACGGAACTGGCCCGGCTTCAGGAATCGGGTGTGCAGGGCGCCAAGCCCTGGAATGGACGCCCCAGCGACGCACAGTTGAGTTGGATCGAATCCGAACTGATTGCCGCAGCGAGGGCCGATGAAACCGTCCTCGTGTTTGGTCACCATCCCATCCTTCCACAAGAATCCCACTCCATCTGGAACGCGCCAAAGCTCAACCGGCTTCTGCAGAAGCATCCCTGTGCCAAGCTCTACATCAACGGCCACAACCATGCCGGGCATTACATGGATTCGAACGGGCTTCACTACCTGACCCTGGATGGCATGGTGGAAACCAAGGATACGAACGCATTCGCCATGGCTGATCTTTATTCAGACCACCTGAAAATCACCGGATTTGGTCGGCAGGAATCACACCTATTGAAATTCCGGTAGTCGCGATACAACCTTCTCATGTGCGATACCGAGAAGGGGATCGCAAAAGCGGATTCACTTTCGACGGTCACAGACCGGTGCTACATGCGCTTGTAGAGGCGTCTCTATGAGCGCCTCATTTCAAGGTTGGCGTTGGCGTTCCTTCCAACCATGCTCTGCCTCAGACTTCCATGGAAAAGACAGACGCTGCATCGCACCAAAAGGGATTTCTTGGATTTGTGGAACGCGCGGGCAACCGGCTTCCGGATCCGGTCTTCATCTTCACCTACCTGATCGGGTTCCTGCTGCTGGTCTCGGTGGTCTGTGCCTGGACAGGTGTGTCGGCGGAGCATCCCACCCAGTTGGCGGAGGATGGGGCCGGGCCCTTGATCCTGACGGCGAAGAGCCTCCTTTCGTCGGAGAACATCCAGAAATTCTTGGTGGAGATGCCGAAGACGTTCACGCACTTCCATCCACTCGGTTATGTGCTGGTGGTGATGCTGGGGGCCGGCGTGGCGGAACGCTCCGGGCTCTTTGCCAGCGGGATCCGATTCGCGATGCGTCGGGCTCCCAAGGGGTTGCTGACGCCGATGGTGGCGCTGGTCGCGATGCTTTCCAACCATGCGGCGGATGCGGGTTACGTCGTGATCATGCCGGTGGCGGCGATCATCTTTGCGGCGGCGGGGCGTCATCCGCTGGCGGGCATTGCCGCCGCCTTTGCCGGGGTATCGGGAGGATTCTCTGCCAACTTCACTCCGGGACAGCTGGATGCCCTTTTGTTCGGAATCACGGAGGCTGCCGTGGAGGCGTCGCAGCTCGACTCAGGCTGGTCGATGAACATCGCGGGCAACTGGTTCTTCATTGCAGCCCTGCTGGTGATCTACCTGCCGGTGATCTGGTATGTCACGGACAAGGTCATTGAGCCGCGGCTCGGTAAATGGGTTCCCGGCGAGGCGCACAAGAATTCCTTCGGAGAAGACGGCAAGCCATTGACCGAGGGTGAAAGGAACGGGTTGCGTCAGGCGAGCTACGCCATCCTGGGTGTCTTTGCGCTTTGGTTGCTGATGACCTTCGGACCGGGCACTCCCTTGCTGGATGACGGTCCTGGCACCGAGGGGCAGGCCTGGTATGTGACGGCGACTCCTTTCTTCAAGTCGCTGGTGGGCGGTTTCATGGTGCTGTTTCTTGCGGCGGGCTGGGCCTACGGAAAGGCGGCGGGAACCATCAAGTCGGGTGATGACCTGGTGGCCATGATGTCGGAGGCCATGAAGGACATGGGTTACTACCTCGTACTTGCCTTTGCGGCGGCCCACTTTGTGGCGATGTTCAACTGGTCGAATCTGGGTCTGATCACCGCAGTTCATGGTGCCGGTGCCATCGAGGCCAGTGGTCTGCCTTTGCCGGTCGCACTCGGTTTGATTGTTCTCTTTGCTGCCTTTCTGAACCTGTTCGTGGGTTCGGCCAGCGCGAAGTGGGCCTTGTTGGCGCCCGTGCTGGTGCCGATGCTCATGTTGCTGGGCATCAGTCCGG
>CAZKNW010000578.1:0-2914 GCA_964554035.1 uncultured Verrucomicrobiota bacterium | reverse complement strand
CTTCATCAAAGAGGTAGTCCCGCAGGGTGACGACCTTGTCCCAGTCCGAATCGTCCTTTCCAAAACGTTTGCGCACCTCATGGACCATGTCGTCCATCACCCGCTTCATGGCTTCCAGGTCCACCTCGTGGTTGTCCAGCTTGGAAACCAGGACCGCGGCATCAAACAGGCGATGCCGGTCGGCATCATCGTCAAAGGTATCCTCCAGCAGCGTGACCACCGAGCTGACGTGAACGGCATGGGCCAGCTTCCTCAACTGCTCCGCCTGCTTCTCCAGTCGATTGGCCTTCCTTGCCAGGATGAGCTGTGCATCCTCGGCGAAGGGTTCCAACTGCCGGACCACACGACTGCTTGGAGCTCCGCTTTCCGGGAGATCGGATATCATCCTGGCGATCACCTCCATGGTGTCCTTGGTGGGTGCCATGGGAGGAAGCACCGGGCCCACCTGGAACCCTCGGAACTCGGCGCGGGTGTTCCGGAACTTCGCAAGACCCACCATCCCCTGACGACGGGTGTCATCAGCGATCTCAAGGACCAGTTCATCGTTCACAAAGCACAGGACCCTCTCCTCCTCGACACGGACCTTGAGGGCATTCCACTCCCCCTTCCGGTAATGCTCCGAATCGAAGGTCTCAATGATCCTCCAGTTGAAGACGGTGGGACCATTGAAGTGGGTCAGGCGCAGTTGTCCGTCGGTCGGATAGAAGCCGTAGTGGACATGGTCGCCATCCGAACCAAAGACCAGTCCCGCTGCTCCTGATTCATCCTCCATCCTCACATAGACTCCCACCTCGTAGGGAATGCTCACCGGTTCTGTCGTCGACAGGCAGAGGGAACGCCCCCCAAAACCGGAACCCACCCCATCGACACGGATGCGTCCGGCCCTCTGTGACCAGGTGGCACCAAAACGCGTGACCCATCGTTGGGAATCCAGGGATCCCACCTTCAGCCACTTCTCCATGCTCATCGGGTTGGGACGATCCAGAAGGGACTTCAGGGCGTTGACCGGCATGGCAAAGCCAATGTTGTCCACGAGGGCCGACTTCATGGTCATGATGCCCTGAACACGCCCCTTGAGATCGACAAGGGGGCCTCCGCTGTTTCCGGGTTCCACCGGAATGGCGATCTGGATCATCTCCACGGCCTCGATCTCCCTTTTCGCCGAGACCACGGACACTTCACCCGCCACCACGCTGAAATCAAATCCACGGGGATTTCCGAAGGCGATCACCCCCGCTCCCTGTTCCAGTGCGTCGGAGTCTCCCAGTGGCATCGGCTGCAGGTCATCGCGATCGATCTTGAGGACAGCCAGGTCCAGCTTGCGGTCCCATGCCTTGACCGCCGTGACAGGGAAGGTCTCTCCGGAAGCAAATTCCACACGGATCGGCCGCCCTTCCCCAATGACATGCAGGCTGGTGGCGATCAACCCGTCCTCACTCACCACGAATCCCGTGCCCACCCCATCATCGTCCCCATCACGTCCCGTCTGGGTGACCACGACCAGGGATTCAAGATACTGGCGGCTGAGCTCCTTGGGAGTGAAGACCGGATCATGGGAGTCGGCACCGCTGACGGACACCTTGGTCAGGAAGAAAACAAGGCACAACAGCACGACAGAAAAACGGGACCAATGTCGCATCACCCCTCCATTAAGGTGGAGCCTTCCCGATTTGGGAAGAACGGAATTGGGGCCAATCAGGATTTGTCCCGACCCGCCACCGATTCAAGGACCTCGTTCACCGCCCTCCTCACATCCTCAAGCTGGAAGGGCTTGTCAACGCAAGGAGCATTGATGGAACGGATGAATTCCTGGGTCTCCCCATTGACCAGGTCTCCGGTCAGGAAGATGAAACGGTCCGCAAATGCCGGATCGATCTTCATGGCCTCCTCGTAAAAGGCCCTTCCATCCATGCCCGGCATGCGGAAATCCGACAGGATGACCTCGAAGGACTCCTGCTCAAGCTGCTTGAGCGCATGACGGGCCGAATGGCACATGGTGACATCATGCCCGAGAATCATCAGCAGTTCCTTGAGGAGTTCCGCGATCGACTCCTCGTCGTCCACCACGAGGATCCTGCCGTTGCCTTCATCGCTACTGGGAGTCAGCACTCCTGTCTCGGATAACTCTCCCTCCGACGGTTCATCCTCGGAGACATAGGTCAGTTCGGCACCTTCCTTCGCCGTGAAATCGAGCTCGAAACAGGCCCCTCCCTCCTCGCCATCGTGATAGGCGATGATGCCACCATGATCCCGCATGATGCTGTGGGCAATCGACAGGCCCAGACCGGTTCCGGAACCGACATCCTTGGTGGTGAAGAAAGGTTCAAAAATCTTGCTCAACTGCGCCTCGGGAATGCCCGGCACCGTGTCCTGAACGCTCAAGCGGACACGATCACCATCATTCCAGGTACGGATCACGATGCGATGGGGTGCCGGGGTCTCGATCATGGCCTGAATGGAATTGTTGATGAGGTTGACCAGAACCTGCTGCACCTGGTCCACGTCCAGTTCGGCGGGATGCAGCTTCCCGGCCAGCATGCAATCGACGTCCACTCCTGCAATCCGGCATTCGAACTGCCGCATCTCAACCACCCGGTTGACGATCTGGTTGAGGTCGGCAATCTCCCTGGAGGCGGGTCGTTCCCTGGCGAAGGACAGGAAATTGGTGACGAGCTTCGCAGCACGCTGGCTTTCCCTCATGACCTTTCTCAGGTCCTGACGCGTCCGGTCGGGAAGTCGGGGGTCATTGACGAAGAGCTCGAGGTAGCCCTTGATGGCGGCAAGGGGGTTATTGAGCTCATGAGCGATGCCTGAGATCATCTGACCGAGGGCGGACAGCTTCTCGGCCTGACGAAGCTGTTGCTCGTGCTGCGCCTTGTTGGAACGGTCACGAATGAACACCTGATAGGCCTCC
>CAZKNW010000577.1:0-2924 GCA_964554035.1 uncultured Verrucomicrobiota bacterium | reverse complement strand
AAATCAAGATTGCACTTGTTCCTGACGACCTCCATTCAGACGCCTCGACAGCCCCTGAGCCCCCGCCTCCTTCGGGTCGTTCGTCAAGTTCCCCTGATTTCATTGACAAGAAGGCGGCACAGGTCTTTGAACCAGTCATTCCGTCAGCAAGTCGTTCCACCCAAGTCGTTTCCGGGTACCCCCAACAACACCAACAACCAATCAACTAACAACCGCTCAAGAAGCATGAACTCCGAAGAGGTATCCAAAAAGATCCAGGAATTGGAGGCGCTGCGAAATGAGACCCAGGTTTGGAAGATAGGTGGCATTCTTGTGATTCTGGCCATTATCATCTTCAACGTCCTCTCCATCGTCGGCAAGGCCAAGACACTCGCAGACCCCGAAAGCGAGGAACAAAAGCAACTCAAGGCCGCCTTCATGGAGGGCGTCACCAACAACATCGTCCCGATGGGCAAGGATGCCATCACCAATGCCATCGCCAAGGCCACGGCACACCTGGACAAGGAAAAGGAACTTCTCATGAAGCGACTTCCTGAGTTGAAACAGGTGCTCGTCACGGAAATTGACATCCTCAATGAGAACCTTCCGGATGAAGCCAACAAGATTCTTGAGGAAACCTTCGTGGCGGAGCTGAACTCCAAGGAGGAACTGCTTCGGAAGACCTTCCCCAAGCTCAATGAGGACAGCCTCATCGTCATGCTCGGAAATCTCACCGACGAAGTGGAATCCACACTCGACGACATCGCCCAGGACTACCTCCTCGACCACATGATCGCCATGAATGAGATCATGTTCAACCTGGAGAAGATCTCCCTCACGGAGGATACCGACCTCTACAACGACGACGATGCCCCTTGGTTGTTCGGCACCCTGGTCTGGGAGATTCTTGAAGAGGAATTCAGGGATACCACCCCTGAGATCGTGAAGGACATGGAAGAGAAGAAAGGAGGCAAGTAATGAGTGAGGAAACCAAACCCAACACACCCGACCACGACGAAGCCGCCTGCAAGACTGCTCTCGAGTTTGTCGATTCGGAACTGACGCTCGCCCGGAAGGGACGCAACACGACCCGGATCGTCATGGCTGGATTCTCGATCTTTGTCTTCGCCTACATGGCGATCCTGACCTCACAGATCAACCCCTTCCTTGAACCGGACACGCTGGCCGAGGTGGGCAACGGCTACGCATTGCAGTATGTCGACCAGTATGCCAATCAACTGGTTGACATGGCCGACAAGAAGACTCCGGAATACATGGCCATGGGGGTCAACATGCTTCAACAGCGCATTGGCGAAAGCGCCGGCATTGAAATGGCCCAGGTCGACTCTGCCAGCGCACTCTCCGAGCAGTTGATCGTGCAGTTGCCGGAACTCCGAAAGGCCGTGGAGATCGAGCTGGTGCACAGCCTTCGCGAGCAGTCCGAGATCTACGCCAAGAAGTTCGGTGAGCAGGTGGATCTCCTGATCACGGAGGATGCCGACGAGATCAACGAGTTCTTCGACTCGGTCAACACGCCGGGAGCCATTGAGGTATTCGGAGACAACCTCTCCACCGAAATCCACGAGATGTTGACCCTTCCGGGACCTGACGGCGAATCCATCAAGACGAAGCTGTTGGTTTCACATCATGCCTTGCAGAGGATCTCGGAACATCTTGAGCGCCTCGCCAACGCAACCGACCTCACCAAGCACGAACAGAACCAGCGCCGCGTGATCGTCATCATCGCCAAGACGGCCGAGGTCAGCAGCAGGTTCGAATAAAAAGAAGACCTTTGGATGAAAAAAGGGCGGCTTCCCAAAGAAGCCGCCCTTTCCCTTTTCAAAGGCTCAAATCCGGATCAATCCATGCCCTTGGTCAGGGCTTCGAGGTGCCTGGCAAAATGATCCGCCAGGACCTCGGTGTAGGTGTCAGGGTGGTCGATGAGGCACCCCTTCACCGCCGGTCCAAACTCCTCATGGGTGAGGACGGATCCAAAGGTGCAGTGCAGGATCTGCCGGCCTGGTTTCGTGAAGCCCTTCCCTTCAGGAACCTCACTCCAAAGCTCAAGGTACTCCCTTTCGAGAACCGTGATGTCCGAGGTATCGGCCGTGGCCGGGGCATCCGCCAGGGTGGCCGAGACATGATAGGTTGCCTTGTCGGTATCGTAGCGCTCCCTGCCGAAATCGATGATCCGACGGAAAAGCGACTCATCATGACGCGCCACCACGCGAAGGGCCTCCAGATAGGAGGTTCCAGCCGTCTTGACGTGGAAGCGCCCCTTGGTCGCCCGGGCAAAGGGTGTGTACATCGACAGCTTGTCCGAACCCGAGTGCAGACTCAGCTTGTAAGGCCCCAGAAGCTCGGCGATGGCGGCATGCTCCTTGAGGGACGCATCGAGGGCATCGTGATCACCCTTGAAGTCCACGCCCTTCTCAAAGTCACCAATGAACCGGGGTGCCAGACTCACCAGCTTCATTCCCCGCTTCAGGCATTGGTCGGCAATGATGTAGTGCTCGGCCAGCGTTGTCGGCTGTTCGGTTTCATCGACGGAAAGCTCGATCTCGTAGTCCTGCCGCAGATCCTCATTCACCTTCTGGATGTGATCCGCCAGCTCAAGCGCCTTGTTGATCGCAACGCCATACTTGACCGCGCAACGTTTGCAGGCCGACTCGTCCAGCTGCACTTCGGTTCCAGTCGGCAAGGTCACCGACTTGCCCAGATAACCGTCATACCAGTCAATGCTGTCCTGAACCGCGGAAAACTTCTCTTCCAAGGTCGCCACGTCATAGCTGTCGGACTTCTCATCCACGTGATCCGATGGATCGATGGTGAAGAAGGTGAATCCAACGGCGGCGGTCCGCTCGATGTCCTCGAAGGTCTTGAGATGATCGGCATCGGCACCAACGGGTCCCGTCCAGCCAGCCTGACGGATTCCCGCCCAGGCA
>CAZKNW010000576.1:0-2924 GCA_964554035.1 uncultured Verrucomicrobiota bacterium | reverse complement strand
ACCCGGAAAGCACCGATGCCCAGATCGAACTCCTTGTATCCGAATGCCGCAACCGGGCCAACCGGATGGAATCCGATACCTTCATCTTCGCAGCCCGCGAAGGCATTGAATTGAAGTACAAAGCCCGCTAGATGTCCGCGAGAGTACAATGCCCCAATGTCGATTGCGGCACTTCCGTTGAAGTGCGGGACGCCGTTGCGGGTGACACAGTGCACTGTCCGGACTGCGACACCTCGATCACCATCCCGGATTCCTCCCTGATCGGCACCACGCTCGGTGGGGACTTCAAGCTTGTCCGCTCGATCGCAAAGGGAGGCATGGGAGAAGTCTACGAGGCGGTGCAGGTCAGTCTCGACCGCACCGTTGCCCTGAAGATTCTGGATGGAAATCTGGCCAACAACGAATCGTTCATCCAGCGGTTCGAAAGAGAGGCAAAATCAGCCGCAGCCCTCAATCATCCGAGCATCGTCCAGGTTTATCAATTCGGTAAGGACAACGATCTTCACTTCCTTGTGATGGAGTATGTCGACGGCAGGGACCTGTCCAAGCTCGTGTCCAACCTTCCCGACAGGCGCTTCCCAAGAAAGGATGCCATCCGGATCGTCCGCGACGTCGCACTGGCACTACGGGAAGCGCACTCCATGGGGGTGATCCACCGCGACATCAAGCCAGCGAACATCCTCGTGGACCCCAAGGGGCGCGTGAAGGTCTCCGACCTGGGCCTGGCAAAGAAGGTGGATGACGATGTCGAGCTTACCCAGACTGGTGTCGGCATCGGTTCGCCGCACTTCATCGCGCCTGAGCAGGCGGATGATGCCCGTCATGCCGATCACCGTGCCGACATCTACAGCCTCGGAATTACACTGCTTTTCCTTCTTACAGGAAGGCGGCCCTATGATGGAACCTCCGCGTTTTCCGTCGTGCTGGCCCACGCCAACAAGAAGCTGCCCACCTGCACGGAGCTGGGACTCGCCCTATCACCGGATGACCAGGTCGAGCTGGTGATCCAGAAGATGGCCACAAGGATCCCGACCGGCGTTACCAGACCTACGAACCGCTGATCCGGGATCTGGAGGCCCTGCTCGCGGGACTTCCAATCGGTTCCGACGAAGACGATGCCACCATGGTGGCCACCCAACCGATGCACCACGCATCGGATGACTTTGGAGAAAGCCAGACCTTCGTGGAACATGACCAGTCGAGGATGCCTCCAAAGGCGCTCTTTGATGAGCAGAAGAAGAAGGCGATGGATCACGAGACGGCCGAGATCCGCAAGAACGGGACGATCATGATGATCACCGGGATTGTCCTTGCCGTCTTCTCGGTCATGGCGGCCATCTTCATTCCCCCCCTGCTTTCCGGGAGGGAAAAAGATACGGAAGAACCCACGCCGCAGGAAAACCAGAACCGGGGCCCTACAATCGTGGCACCCTCTCGTCAGGCAGGCCCCGGCAGATCTGGCCCAGCCATGCTGAACCAACCGATGGGGCCAGGTCCCTTCAATGCCACCCCTTCGGATGTTGAGGCTGCCATGCAGAAGCTACCCTCGTGGATAAGGCTGCCCCGCCCGGTGCGTCCGATGCACTACCTCCTTGAGGCCGATGATCCCAAGGAACATCTGGAGATGGTCAGGAGCTACCGCAAGCAGAACCCGGACAAGCCGGTCCAGAACATGCTCAATCTCTGGGAACTCCAGGAGAAAAATCTCCCCAATGACCTGAGAAACGAGGTGATGAGCGAATTGCAGGCCCAGCGCAGTGCATTCGACGCTGATGTGGATCTTGCCATCGCCCTCTTCGATTCGCAGATGCGGGAAATGATCGAGGAAGGTGAATATGAGAAGATCGCAAACCTTTGGACCGATTTTCCCGCCAACCTGCTGTCTCCGGATGTCCTGACCAAGGTCGCCAGTCAGATATCTTCCTCCCTGCCCAAGACCCTTCCCGAGAAGAGCTCATCTTCACCGCAAGGTCCTCGGCCTCCCTTGTAATGGACAGGGTTCCATTACCGGTCTGCCCTTTCACCCAAACGGACTATCGACAGTCCTCACCCTGCCGTTTCATCGTGTTTTTCGTCGATGGTTGAGTAGTTACTTTGTAAATACCCGACTCGACAAACGTCTCCAATCGAGGAATCCTACCGGCTTCGTTTCCATCGATTCAAACCCTGTTGGGACCCGTGGAAACGGAAAGACCGTTCCAGACAGAATGAAACAACACTCAACCACCTCAGATGCATCAGGTTCCAAAGGCGCGAAGTTCGATGGTGCCTGCTCCGTCCTGGGCCTGGATGTGGTCGGTTTCTCCACGATGCGGGACGAGGATCAGGTGGATGCCATCCAGCACCTCTACCGATGGATCAGTGAGTCCCTCGCCAACCACAGCATAGGGACCCAGGACTATCGCTGGAGCCCCGCTGGCGATGGAGGTTACCTCACCTTCAGCGGTGCTACCGTATGCAGGAAGGCGATCGATGTCGCCTTCACCCTTTGCGGCAAGATCAAGATGCCGGACTGGCGCCCCCGCTCCGGCAAGTCGATCGAGCTCCGGCTTGGACTCCATTCAGGCATGGTGACCGAGGAGGACGACCTGGGCTGGAAGACCAATGTCTGGGGCGTCGGGATCAATACGGCCGCCCGGATTCTCGTCGTTTCCGCCGCCAACCAGCTTCTGGTTTCCAAGCAGTACTACGATGCCTACATCGCTGGCCAGCGGGAGAACGACTTTGAAATCGGGACGCTCCACTGGAGGACTGTCAAACACGGTGTCGGAGTCGAGGTGATGAACGTCAACCGACACGATCTCTGTCTCTCGGAGAGGGAGGCTGAAAACCGTCGGTGGCAGGCCGTTGGTGGACTCTGGAAGAAGACGATCCAGAACTATACCTACCTGATTCATGACGCGATGAAGTCGGCGGATCCGATC
>CAZKNW010000575.1:0-2926 GCA_964554035.1 uncultured Verrucomicrobiota bacterium | reverse complement strand
CACCAAACACTATAAAACAAGTCAAGTTTTGACAAAATTCTTATCACCACAATTTGGTGGGTTCTAGGCGGCGAGCGGCGCCGAGGGCATCGTCGTGGTGGAAGACTCCGCGGGGGTCGAGGAGCAGATCAAGCAGCAGGCGGAGATCGAGGCACTCAATGAGGTTCTCGAGAAACGGGTCGAAGCCCGCACTTCGGAGCTCGCTGCCGCCAATGAGGAACTAGAGGCCTTCAGCTACTCAGTCTCCCATGACCTCAGCCCCCCCCTTCGCGCCGTGGCAGGCTTCACCAAGATCCTCCAGGATGACCACAGTACGAAGTTGAACGACGATGGGAAACGGTTTCTCGCCCTGGTCCGGAAGAATACCCACCAGATGGGCGACCTGATCGACGACCTTCTGGCCTTCTCGCGATTGAGCAGGCAGGAGATCAGCGCCCTCGAGGTCGATATCGAGGCAATCACCCAATCAGCCTGGGATCTACTCAAGCAGTCATGGTCCGGACGGACCATCGAGTTCAAGATTCACGACCTACCCCGTGTAAAGGCGGATCCTGTGCTGCTCAAGCAGGTCCTCGTCAACCTGCTTTCCAATGCCATCAAGTTCACCCGTGACGAGGAAAAGGCGATGATCGAGGTGGGACTTCAGGAAAGCAGAAACAATGAATGGGTCACCTTCTACGTCCGGGACAACGGGGTCGGATTCAACGAGAAGTACGCCCGAAACCTCTTAGGAGTGTTCCAACGCCTCCACCGGGCGGAGGAATACGAGGGAACCGGGGTCGGCCTTGCCATCGTCCAGAGGATCATCCACCGTCATGGCGGCAGCGTTTCCGCAACATCGAAGCCGAATGAAGGTGCCACCTTTCTTTTTTCCCTGAGACGCTTCGTGGAATGACCGACACAAACTACATCCTTCTCGTCGAGGACAACCCGAACGATGTCGCGCTGACATCTTTGGCCCTGCGCAAACACGCAGCCAATGTTGAGATCAGGGTGGCAAGGGACGGAGAGGAGGCGCTGCGGATGCTAGGACTCAAGGCTGAAAGTGCGACTTCCGACGCTTTCGATGATTTTGAGGAGGTGGAACCTGCCGTCCTGCCAAGACTCATCCTTCTGGACCTCAAGCTACCGCTGATCCCGGGGATCGATGTCCTGAAGAGCATCAAGTCGAACCCGGCAACCTGCGCAACACCTGTCGTAATCCTTTCCACCTCAACGGAGCAGAAGGACCTGAAGAACGCCTACAGCCTCGGGGCCAATTCCTACCTTGCGAAGCCGGTTGATTTTGAACGATTCAACATCATGATGGAAGCCGTGGGCCGTTATTGGCTGGACTTCAACGAATACCCCTGACCAAGGTCAAAACCACCTGCTGAAAGTTGTCCAAGAACCTCAACATTCTGATCGTAGAAGACCGGGTCGAAGACGCCGAATTGGCCGTCTATGAACTCGGAAAGCACGGTTATGACGTTGCTTGGAAGCGGGTCGAGGATGAAAAGGCCTTTCTGGAGGCCCTCGATTCGGCTCCGGACGTCATCATTGCAGACTACAGCCTGCCCCAATTCGGGGCCCTGCAGGCCCTGGAGTTGCTCCAGTCCAAGGGACTGGACATCCCCTTCCTGGTCATCACTGGCGCCCTAGGAGATGAAGCCGCCGTGGACTGCCTCGCGAGGGGTGCCTCCGACTTTCTCCTCAAGGACCGGCTTGCCCGACTCGGACAGGCGGTCACCAACGCCCTCAAGGCAAGGGATCTCAGGCAGGAGAAGGAATCGGCCCTCCTGGCCCTCAAGGCCGCCGAGAGGAAGTTCCGCGACATCTTCGAGAATGCCGCCGAGGCCATCTTCCAGTTCGACACCGAGGGAAGGATCCTGACCGCCAACCCTGCGGCCGCGGAGATGTTCGGCTACTCCGGCTCCGGCGATCTGTTCCAGAAAGTCCAGGATGTCCGAAAGGACCTCTTCCTTGGGAAGATCGCCTTCAATGATCTCCTCGCCAGAATCGGCGATGGTCGCCACATGAAGGCGGAGGAAACCCAGCTACGTCATGGAACAGGCCGCCTCATCTGGGTCAGCATGAGCACCCGGCTTGTGCGGAACCCTGACACCCAAACTTCCTACTACGAGTCGATCGCCCAGAACATCAATGAGAGAAAGGAGGCCCAGGCACATGTGAAGGAGCAGGCCGAGCTCCTCGACCTGACTTCCGACGCCATCATTGTAAGGGACATGGAGGAAAAGGTGGTCTTCTGGAACAAGGGAGCTGAAACCCTCTACCGGATCCCGGCTTCAACAGCCTTGGGCAAGGTTCTGACCTATGACCTTTACGAGGACCGCCTGTCCGTGATCAACGCCAAGGAAGTCCTCCTCAAGAAGGGCGCCTGGTCCGGTGAACTGCAATACGTGCACCCGGAGAATGAACCCCACTACGTCGCAAGCAGGTGGACGCTTGTCCGCGAGGATTCCGGACTGCCAAAATCCATCCTTACCATTGAATCCGACATCACCGAGCACCGTGCACTTGAAAAGCAGTTCCTGAGGGCACAGAGGATGGAATCGATCGGTACCCTTGCCAGCGGCATTGCCCACGACCTGAACAACGTGCTGACCCCGATTCTTGCCTCGGCCTCGATCCTCAAGGCCAAGCCGAGTGAGAAGATGCTGGAACGGACGATCAAGACCATCGAGACCAGTACCCGGCGTGGAGCCGACATCATCAAGCAGGTCCTCACCTTTGCTCGCGGCATCGATGGCGACCGGAAGATCCTTTCCATCAAGCCCATCATCACGGAAGTCGTGAAGATGGCGCAAAAGACCTTTCCCAAGACGGTCGAGATCGACCTCGAACTGAATAACACCGTCTGGCTCTTCAGTGGAGACCAGACCCAGATTGAACAGGTCATTCTCAACCTCTGCATCAATGCAAGGGA
>CAZKNW010000574.1:0-2941 GCA_964554035.1 uncultured Verrucomicrobiota bacterium | reverse complement strand
GATCAATCCTTCCGTCACCACCCATGGCCATGCTGCGGGTGTTCCCTATGACGTGGTGCTCAACCGGGGCGACACCTATCAGCTTCGCTCGGATACCGATACGCCGACCGATCTGTCTGGTACCATTGTCCTGCCGGACAAACCGGTCGGGGTCTTTGGATCACATCAATGCGCCTTCATCGAATCTCCATCAACGTTCTTTTGCGATTACATGGTCGAACAGCTGCTTCCGGTAAACCGGGCCGGGACCCGCTTCTACATTGCACCCTTGCAGACAAGGACGGGAGACCTTCTGGCCCGTGTGACGGCTCATCTCAACAATACGGAGATCCTTGTGAACGGTGTGTCGATCGGTTCGATCATGGCCGGGGATGTAAAGGACATCACGCTTGCCGGGGCATCCGTGATCACCCTAAATCGTCCGGCGTTCGTCACCCAGTACTCACCGAGTTCCGACCAGGACGGGGTGGTCCATTCCGATCCCTTCATGGTCAATCTGCAACATGCCAGCCAGTTCCTCGACAAGTATGAGGTCTGCATTCCGGATTACGGCTTCTCATCCAGTTACCTGACGATCATTGCGCCCAATGCCGCTGTAGGGAATGTGACCCTGAATGGTGGTGCCATTCCGGCCGCCAGCTTCACTCCGATTGGGGCGAGCGGTTACGCCTACACCCGCCCTTCAGTCTCTCCCGGGGTGCACATCCTTGGTGGCAATCACGCCTTTGGCGTCATCGCCTACGGATGGAATGAATATGAATCCTTTGGCTATCCCGGAGGCCTGTTTATTGGGGACAGCGAACCACCGGTCCTGACCTGTCCGGTTCATGAGGTGACCCTGGAGGTGAGCAAGTCACAGACGGTGGGAGGCTATTGCCAGGCCATCCTTCCCGATTTCCGCAGCAACGTTCAGGTTTCGGATGACTGTTCGGTACGGGATCCCATCGTCCAGCAGTTCCCGCCTCCGGGAACCTTTCTCGATGCCGGTGTCCACAATGTCTTTCTCTATGCTCAGGATGACGCCGGGAACATCGGTTACTGCGTGATCAAGGTGACCGTGGTCGACAGCGAGCCCGGTCAGGTGATGATCCTGTGCCCCGACGATATCACGACTTCCTGCACCTCACCATTGGGTGCGGTGGTGGATTACACCGTCCTGGCCGCTCAGGGCTGTCATGACGAGATCATGGTGCAATGCAGTCCTCCCTCAGGGAGTCTCTTTCCTCCCGGCACGACCACGGTGAACTGTACGGCTGTCGGTGTGAATGGAAGTGTGGCCACCTGCAGTTTCAATGTGACGGTGGTCTGCAAGATGGATCCTCCTGGACTGGTGAAGATCCCGGATCGTGTCAGGCATCTTCTTGGTGAGATCTTCCAGCTGCATGCCGAGGTGGAGAATGAGGATGGCGCCAAGTACCAGTGGTTCAGGAATGGGGAGCCCATCGACGGGGCCACCGATGCGACCTACCAGGTCATGGAGGTCTCCAGCGGTGATACCGGTCTTTACTGGCTTTCGGTTCGGAACGAGTTTGGTGTGTCCTTCAGCAATCGTTCCCTTCTCCTTGTCGGCACGTCCTTCATCGAGCCCCAGCCCACGGCGGACATCGTCGGCCAGATCAACACGACAGGCTTTCCCTTGAAATTGAAGCTTCTGAATGACCGGCAGTTTGATGTCCAGTTCTCTACGGACCTCCTAAGCTGGACCACGATTGGAACCATCAGCGGAGGCACGACCGAGTTCCGTGACACCTCCAGCCCGGGCAAGCCGAAGGGTTTCTATCGGATCATTGAGAAGCAATAGGCTTCACGTCTGGGGACTCCAGGTCCTCGATCCTTTGGATTTCTTCCCAGGTCGGAGCCTGCCAGATCTGGATCATCGTGTTCTCGTGCTCCGTTGTGGCTTCCCTAGCGGCCAGCGTGTTGCCATCGGAAAGGACTGTGGGTGATATGAAACGCCACCCTGGTCTGGGCTTGAGCTTGGCCACCTGCAGATGGCTCCTTGAATCCCACATCAGAATCGGTTCAACGCCGATGGCCGTGGTCAGGAGGCGATCCTCTTTGAGGAAGTAGTGGAGGCCTCCGACGGTCGCGATGACCGAATTGTGTCCATGGATGTGAACGCCGGTCCGAAAGTGCGGCGCCGTTACGGTGATGCTCGAGGGTACGCTCACTCAGACGCCTCATTCGGGGTGGTCGCCTTCTTTGCGAACTCACCGGCCTCGGCACGTCGATGAAAGCGATCGATCTCCTCCCGGGCGATGTAATGACGCCCGGCGATGTTGATTGTCGAGATCCAACCTCGCTGGCGCCACCGCCAGGCGGTAACAGAAGTGATGCCAATCTCCCCGATCCACTTGTGGAGGGCGATCAGCGGGGTTTCATGAACAGGCTCGTGCGAACTCATGCGCGCACGATCCTGCACACCCCCTACTTGAACCAAGAGTCCCTGCTTTTGCACATTGTCCGGATCCGGACAAAAACGATCCTGGGCAGCTAGGAGGCGCGCTGGGCAAGACTCTTGAACCGACTTCGCAATCGAGTCTTGATAGAGGAGCGCAGCTTCCCGGGTGTGATCTTGGACTTTGACCTCGGTCTGGAGGTCAAGGCTTCAATCTCAACGACATCGGCATACTCTTTTTCGAGAAGCTGCTTGCCCACGTCCCACCATGACTCCCAGCTGTCCGGTCGAAACTCCTGTAGCTTCTGCGCCTCAAGTAGCCAGATTGGAGAGTCCGAAGGCGGGCGAAGTCCTATGTGTCGCCAAGTTCGTGCATCGGCAATTCTTTGGATCAGATGAACGCACCACACGCCCGCCGCATCCGTCACCTTCAATTTGCTGAACTGGTTGTCTTTCCATCTGGTCTCCTCGCCGAGTTGAAGTGTGTTGTGTAAACGCCGCCCGAAAAGTGCGGCGGGGTGACGCCCTGTTTGGGGCGTTCGA
>CAZKNW010000573.1:0-2950 GCA_964554035.1 uncultured Verrucomicrobiota bacterium | reverse complement strand
TTTCATCGCTGCTCATCTTGCGATAGGTGGCGTTGTTGATCTCGACCATCTGGCCATCACGGGCAAAGAACATCGCCTCTTTGTTGCCGAAGCTTTCCAGTGCAGGGAAGAGGTCGGTACCGGTCGCAACGAACTGCTTGGGTTGAGGAGGATGGGTTCCGGTTGCGACTGCCTGGCGGAGTGCCTCCTCGGCGGCTTCGAGGTAGCCGGACAACTGGACGTGTGAGAGATCCAGAATGCGTGCGACCTTGTTGAATCCGTGCTCATCGCGATCCGCTGGAAGCTTGTCCCGGACATCGAGATGCGGCAGGTGCATGAGGTCCCTGAGCCGCCACTCGTATTCCGTCCTGGTAAGTCTTCTGACGGGGCCGCGTCCGTTTTTCCTGATGTCCCTGATGTCGGCGGAGTTGAGGTGTTTCGCCAGTGCACGGGTCAGGGTGTTGCGCTCTTGTGGCGAGAGTTCGGATTTCTCCGGAGGAGGCATCTCCCCCTTCTGGATACGATCATGAATGAGGGTCCACTGAGCACGGTTGGTGGCATTCTCGAGATCGAACTGGAGCGCCTCCAGATCGAGGTCTCCCTTGGCGATACTGTTGTCATGGCAGTCCCGGCAATGCTGCTCGAGCAGGGAAAGAATGGTCGTTGGTGCTTCCTTGGTCCATGCGTCCACTGCAGACAAGCAAAGGAGCATGAAGAAGAAGGCCTTCCTCATCGCTGTTGCCAAACTGAAGAGCGTGCGGCGCATTCAGTGCTTCTTGCTGGATTGCTCCAGGGCCATGTCCTCACCGGCGGCGAGGATGTGGTGGCGCATGGCTTTTTCGGCGGCGGCGGGCTGGCCACGCTCAATGGTCTGGATGATCCTGGCATGGTGAAGGATTGCCTTCTCCTTCCCAACGCGGCCGATGGTTCTTGAGCGACTGGCTTTTCCGATATCAGCGAGGGAATCAAGGATGAGTCGGTAGATCAGGTTGCCACTGATCTCGGCAACCAGGTGATGGAAAATCATGTCGACCTCGATCGCCTGTTCCGTCGTGTCGGCGTCCACCATTCGTTGCTGGATCTCGTGGAGGGCGGCGATCTGTTCCACGGTGGCCTTTTCCGCAGCCATGCGGGCTGCTTCGGGTTCAATGATCAGGCGTGTCTCGTTGAGTTGCCGAAGTCTCTCGTGCTCATCGGGGATCAGCAGCGAAAGGGAACTGTTCAGGGGCTTGTGCAGCTTGTCCACGACGCGGGTGCCGCTTCCATGCCGGATCTCCACAAGGCCTTGGAGCTCCAGTCGCTTGGTGGCCTCTCGGATCACGGTCCGGCTGACGCCAAGCTTCTCGGCAAGAACACGCTCGGGCGGAAGAAGACCGTCACCGTTGGTCAAACCATCACGGACCAGTTCGGAAAGTCGACCGCTTACCTGTTCCACCAGGGACGCCGTGGATTTGATCGGACTCAGTTGCATGGGATTGGTAAGAGGTCATACCAATTTGAGAAAGAGTGTCAATGGGGGAAATAGGGTGGGTAGAGCCGACAGGTTCTGGAGTGCGGGGCCGTGTCCCGCTTTGAGATGGGCATGGGGACTTTGGATGCGCAGCAAAGCGCCACGCGGCGGCGCACTCCACGACGCTTCGCGAATCAGGGGGCTTTGGGGCATTCTTCTCGTCCGCTCCTCCAGAGCGGTTGGGTAGAGAGGGGTGGTCGGATCCCGGGGTTCCGCTTCGCTCCACCGCCGCGCTACATGCGTTTGCCACGCCGTGGCAAGTGATTGGGATCGCCTTGTTAAAAGGCGCCGAAGGTGCCTACGCATGTAGGCCCGGGTGACAACCCGGGGTGGGTGGTCCAACCTACAAATGCGCTCTGAAGGGGCGCGCGATCCTCTCCTACTTCTTGGACTTCTTGGCCAATTCCATCAACTGCTTCACGACCTTGGGATTGGCCTCGGCGATGTTGTTCCGCTCGCCGATGTCCTTGTCGAGGTTGTAGAGTTCGGTCTCGCCGGAGCCCTTGTCGATCTCGGGCCATTTGCGGATGGATTTGAGATTGGGGAGACGCAGTTTCCAATCTCCCACACGAACGGCCTGCAACTCGTTGCCTTCGAAGTAGAGAAACTGATCGCGGTTGCCTTCCTTGCTCTTCCCAAGAATCAGATCGACCTGACTGACTCCATCCATCCTGCGATCTGTGGGGATCTTGTCCGCAACGCCTGCCAGGGTGGCGAAGGTCGGAAGGACATCGAGTGTCGACATGATGGCATCGCTGGTGCGGCCGGCCGGAACATGACCTGGCCAACGCACGATACCCGGCACACGGATACCACCTTCCCATGTGGAACCTTTGGCGCCACGAAGGGGACCGGCCGCTCCCCATGGGATCTTCGGGCCTTTGGTCCATTTGACATACTTCGCGTTCTTGGCGCGCTGGCGTTTCACATCATTGGACCAGGGGCCGTTGTCGGATGTGAAAAGGACGACGGTGTTGTCGCTGAGTCCGAGTTCATCAAGTGTCTTCAGGAGTCTTCCTGTCTCGGTATCCAGTTCCTCCAGTGTGTCGGCGTAGAGGCCTTTGCCTGTGCGGTCGCGATACTCCGGAGTGGCGTCGATGACGACGTGCATCATGGTGTGGGCAAGGTAGAGGAAGAAGGGCTTGTCCTTGTTCTCCTTCAGGAAGCCAATGCTCTTGTCGGTGTAGAGCTTGGTGAGTCCGGCCATGTCGGTGGTGGTCTCGAGCTTCTCCCGGTTGTGGTAGAGTGTGACCTTGTTGGCGTCGTTGGCTCCGAGCGCACCGAAGTAATAGTCGTAGCCCTGCGAGTTGGGAACCAGTGCCTCCTGATAGCGTCTCCTGGACATGTCCCATTTGCCAACGCAACCGGTGGTGTAACCGGCCTCCTTCAGAATCTCCGACACGAAGATCTCCTCGGCATTGGTGGTCCAACCTCCTCCCACCCGATGCGGATAGCGCCCGG
>CAZKNW010000572.1:0-2954 GCA_964554035.1 uncultured Verrucomicrobiota bacterium | reverse complement strand
ACATGCTCGAGTTCAAACCGAATGAAGGTGGAGCCAAGCGTGCAGGCTCAGGTGGAAGACAGGGAGGCACGATTTCCTATCGTGGAAGGGATCTTGAAAAACAGGGTTACATGGGCCTTCGCTTCGAAGGAATCGAAATCGAGAGGATTTACCCGAACGCCCCCCGTTGGCAGGTCAGGAGGAACATCCTTCCCGGGCTGGAGAAGGCCGACCTCAACAAACCGGATTTTGGTGCCAAGGCCACCTTGAAGAGACTGGTCAGGGAGTTTGCTGCCCAGGCGTTTCGCCGGCCTGTTTCTCCCGAGGAGGCGGCCCCTTACCAGGAGCTCGGCCTGGCAGAGATGGAAAAGGGCAAATCCGTCGTGGAAGCGATCAAGACCGGCTATCGCGCCATTCTTTGTTCTCCCCGATTCCTTACATTCATTGAGGAGCCGGGGGAGTTGGATGGATTCTCTGTGGCAACCCGCCTGAGTTACGCCTTCTGGAACAGTCTGCCAGACGGTCAGCTTCGACGACTCGCAAAGGATGGAAGCCTGTTGAAGGACGAAGTCCTCATTGCCGAGGCGAACCGGTTGCTCAACCATCCGAATGGGGAAAGGTTTGTGGAGAGCTTTTCAGATCAATGGCTGGAGCTCAGCCAGATCAATTTCACGCAACCGGACCGCCGCAAGTTTCCCACCTTCGACCCCATTGTTCAGGACTCCATGGTGCAGGAAACCCGTGCCTTCCTGAAGGAGTTGATCGTGAAGGATCTTCCCGTGTCCAATCTCGTCGTTTCAGACTTTGCGATGCTGAACACGCGTCTGAAGTATCATTACGGCCTTCGGGATGTGGACGTGAATCCTGGGCAGGGCCTGCAGAAGGTGGCCCTCAGGAACCCGGAACTGGGTGGTATCGTCACACATGGTTCCATCATGAAGGTGACGGCCGATGGCGCGGTGACCTCGCCTGTGCTGCGTGGTGTCTGGGTGAATGAACGCATTCTTGGTCTTGAGGTTCCGCCACCACCACCGAATGTGCCTGCGGTGGAGCCGGACATCCGTGGTGCCACCAGCATTCGTGAGCAGTTGGCGAAGCATCGTTCCGATGAATCCTGCGCTGCCTGCCATAGGAAGATTGATCCAGCCGGCTTTGCCCTCGAGAGGTTTGATCCCGTCGGCAGAATCCGCGAGTTCTACGGGCGGCCAGGAAAGTCCGCCAGGGTCGATGCCAGTGGCGTTACGCCGGACGGGGTTGAATTCACCGACTATTCCAGCTGGAAGAAGATCTACGCGGACCGGCCCGAACAGCTCGCAAAGGCGTTTGTGCATCACTTTCTGACCTATGCGACCGGTGCCTCTCCGGGGTTGAGCGATGAGCCCGAGATTGAGAGGATTGTCCACGAGGCAGCGAAACAGGACTACGGACTGAGAAGCCTGATTCTGGCCTCGTTGCAGTCCGGTATTTTCAAACAGAAGTAATCGATTTTTCCATGAAAACATTCCATATCCATACAGGCGCCAAGATGTCCCGTCGTACCGTGCTACGGGCCGGAGGCATCGCAATGGGCCTGCCATTCCTGAACGCGATGACCCCCGCCTTCGCGGGGGCCTTGGCCAGACAGCCGAAGCGTTTTGTGGGTGTCAGCCTTTCCTTGGGACTGCACAACCCGAACCTTGTTCCCGAGGGTGAAGGACTGGCCTACAAGCCCTCTCGCTATCTGAAGGGGATCCAGGACATTCGCGATGAGTTCTCCGTCATTTCCGGTTCGTCCCATCCTGGAGTCAGCGGTGGACACACGGCCGAGGGAAGCATCTTTTCAGCCTGTCCAAACTCCAGAGGAGGCACTTCACGCAATACGGTGTCCATGGACCAGTTGATGGCCAAGCATCTCGGGCATGAAACCCGTTTCTCCTCCCTGGTCCTGAACACAGGCAACTCACGCAGTCCCAGCTACACGGAGAACGGGGCGATGATCCCTGCGATCACGGATCCGCGTAAGCTTTTCGCAAAGCTGTTCATTGATGACTCGGTGCAGGAGCGCAAGAGCCAGGCTGAATTGCTCAAGGGGGGACAAAGCGTGCTGGATATCGTGGCCGCTGAGGCCAAGGCGATTGAGAGGCAGGTCGGTGTTGCAGACCGTGCCAAGTTGGATGAATGGTTCACCAGCGTCCGCGAGCTGGAGCAGCGCCTGGAATCCGAAGAGTCGTGGGTCAATCGCCCCAAGCCAAAGATCAAGGACCGTCCTGAAGCGGGAGACCGCAACAATGCAGCCGACCTTCAGCGTGCCATGCTGGACGTGGTCTTTCTTGCACTTCAGACGGATTCCACCCGCTTTGTCACGCTGCACTGCACGGGCAACGATGTGAGGGCGATCGAGGGCGTTGAACAGAGCTACCACAGCCTCAGCCACCATGGCCGGGATCCTGAGAAGCTGGAGCAGTTGGCCCTGGTGGAGGAAGCGATGATCAACGAGTGGGCGAGCTTCCTGAGGAAACTCCGCGGGTCAGAGGTGGAAGGCAGCAACCTTCTCGATGAGACCATGGTGCTGATGACCTCCAACCTTGGCAATGCGTCCTCGCATGACAACAAGAACATGCCCGTTCTCTTCGGTGGTGGTGGTTTCAAGCATGGCATGCACTACGCCTTCGACCAGAAGGACAATTATCCGCTTCCCAACCTTTACCTGAGCATGATCCGCAACTCGGGGCTGCAGGCCGACAACTTCGCCACCAGCACGGGAGAGCTGAAGGGTCTGGAATTGAAACGTTCCTGACGGGATCATTTCACCTGATCCGAAAGGTGTTTAGGAAAGGACGTCCTCGTGGGCGTCCTTTTCCTTTTTCTCCCGGACAAGAAGGAGGGCTGGAACAAGTACCAGGACGGAGAAGAGGGCGCCTACAAAGGCAGCCGATGACAGGATGCCGAAATGCCGGACGGGAGGGAATGATGAGATCTGGAAGCTTCCAAGGACA
>CAZKNW010000571.1:0-2955 GCA_964554035.1 uncultured Verrucomicrobiota bacterium | reverse complement strand
AGATCCAGCGAAGCCATGGGTTTGCCTTTTGCGTCAGTGCTGATTACGCCGATGTCGCCGTTGATCTCCTGGGAGCCGATCTGGAAGGGTTGCAGGTCGGGACCGTTTGGTCGGCGGTAGATGAGATCGCGGCCTCCATCCTTGTGGTCGATCGAGAGCAGGAATTCCCCCTGTCCCAGTCGCTTCAGGGTAAGATCCTTGATCCGCGAATCCTCACCGGTCAGGCCGGCCGTCAGGACCCATGCCTGCGTGGAGGCTCCCTTGGCGTCCCATATGAATTCGGCGGTGTTCATGGGGGCCTTGTCCCTGCCGACCACATGCCAGCCCTGGATGTACGGGGACGTCTGGGCGCGGATGTTCTTTACTGCAATTTCGTCCGGGGATGCTGGAAGGATTTCAAACCATGCTGAGATGTCATGGCCCTTGAAGGACTTGGTTTCCGGATCGATGACTGCTTCATTGCGCCGCGAGTGGAACAGTGCCTTGTATTGATGTTGTGCTTCATCCGCGGCTTCGACTGAATCGATTATCACCCAGTATCCGGTCTGGTTGGGCTGGCTTCCCTTGATGAAAAGCGTCTGCCTATGGTGGCTACCCATGACGTTGCTTTTCGGACCATACCAACCGCTTTGGTAGACGCCTTCTGCATAGTCGTATTGCTCGTTGGAGATCCAACGACGCTTCTCGGGGACGTGTCCCTTGTGCGTGTTGGCAAGGTGCACGCGCTGCTGCGGCATGTCATCGACGATGAGGGTGTTGTAGCTGTAGGTGGATCCGGTGTAGGCGCTGTAGGGATTGGCGTCGTAACTGCCTCGGCCTCCACTGGAGATCAGTTGGTGGGGCCCCAGTGCAAGGTAGATGCTCAGCTTGTCGTTCTTGCCGTGACTGGCGCCCATGGGGCCGGCGTCCATGAAGAGGAACTTTTCCCGTTCACCCCAACCGGTGCGCATGACCACGTGACCGGCATGGGGGAAATAAATCGATTTGTAGGCGGGCACGGTGCCTTCCTTGCCCTTGCTCGCCACCCAGATGAAGTCCTGCCGGTCGGGAAAGATGTTTTCCACGATGCGGCGAAAGTGGTCGTCGATCATGCCCCAGCCGCCGTCATTGAGATCGATCTGGCCCTGGTCGGGACGGGAGAGGGCGATGGGATGATTCAACGCCAGGGCGAGGGTCTCGACGTCCTTCTTTGGCGCGGGCTTGCCGGTCCGCTTCCTGAGCGCGATGTAATTCTCGAGTGCTCCGAGTGAAGCCCAGTTGTATCCGGTGCTGCCGCTGACGTGGCTGCCGTCTGGATAGAACTGTTCCTTCATGGCGATCTGCCAGCGCTTCTCGGCCTCGTCGATCCAGATCTTGCTTTCCTTGAGCTCGGGCAACATGAGCCCGGTCTGGAGCAGGGCCATGGTGCCGTGCATGCCTCCATCGTCGTGGGGTGCGAAACTGGTGGGATTCATGAGCAGTCGGGCCTGTCTCAGGAATCCGACCAACATCGCGAGGTGGGCATCGTCGTTGAAGTGTTCCGTCTTGCGGAAGACCTCATAGGTGGGCCACCAGGTGAGTTCGCAGCGGCGCCCGATGTTGCTGGTGTTCATGTATCCCTTCGTGAAGACGGTTCCGTCCATGAGGTTCAGTTTTCCCACCTGGGGACATTGGGGCCAATAGAAGGGCTCGCGGGTGACCCAATCCCTGACTTCAAAGGAGAACCTTTCGGCATAGCGCCGGTCGCCGGTTTCGTGAAAGGCCTTGGCGAGGGAGACCCAGTGGAAGTGACGGTTCAGGTGGCCGTCTTCGCGTGCCCAGTTGATCTTCCCGTCAGGCAGGGTCCATGAATGCACCTGGCCGAGGGCGTCTGTCCATTGGGTGGCGAACTGGGAGAACCATCCCAGAGTGCCATAGGAGCCTTTCAATGCCTCGTCGGCAATTTGCATGTAGGCCGGATGGTTGGGCTCCTTGTCGATGTCGGGGCCCTTCGGCATCGAACGGTTGGCGAAGTGCTCCAGCAAGGCACGGGTGGCCTCTCTCCGGTTTCCGGACTTCCATGAATCCAGTATCCCTTTCATTTCAGGGTGATCCGGCTCGAGGGACTCCATTACAACCTCCTCCAGCTTCATGTTCTTCCGGACCTCGGAGGAAGTGCTGGGCCGGACTTCGACGTCGACCACAGCCGTGTTGCTTTCAGGGGTATTACCGCCCCGACCGGACCTGACGAGGAGGGTATGGCATCGGATGGGCCAATCGACCTTGTATTCGCCGACCGGGCGGTCTCCATGAAGGAAGTACACGCGTATCAGGGATCCTCTGCCTTCCGGTGCGACGCGAATCTGGAGCCAGTAGGGGCCCTCCTTCTGTGTCTCGACGTTGGGATGCTGATATTGGCTCCGGTCCATCCATCCTCTGGGTTTGGGATCGGGCACCTTCGTCTGCTGGCTTTCCCCATCGATCCAGAACTCCCACATGGCCCGGCCTGAACCTTCCCTGAGTTCCAAACCAATGACCTTGGAGCCGACCTTGCGGTGAAGGGCGTCCTGCTCCTGCGGACCGTTGCTGAAGAGCAGGGAAGTGACGCCCTGATTGTCGCCTTCCGGCTTGGTGGAGGGATCGATCTTCGCCGTGATGATGAAGCTCCGGGCGTCCTGGACTTCAGGTGTGAGCGTGACAGGTTGCGACCTGTTTTCCCGGGTCTGGGTGGTGATCTCGATTCGTTCCGCCGACATGGCGTTTTGCATCAGGACGACCGCGATAAAGGGCAGGATGAAGCGCATGAAGAAAAAATTGATCTGTGAACCGAAAGAGAGGACGCCGGTCTGACGGAGGAATTCAATGATCTCCCAATTTGGTCGCGAGGATTGATTAGGCTCCTGCCAATAGTGAGAGTTCTTTTCTTTCCTTTTCTGTAGTCTCTCCGATGCCCGATTTCTGCTAAAATACTGCATGTTTTGGGACATCACTATCTCA
>CAZKNW010000570.1:0-2968 GCA_964554035.1 uncultured Verrucomicrobiota bacterium | reverse complement strand
GGATTTGCTGGCCGACGGCTTGTTGTGGGCGTGAACCTCCAGGAATGTGATCAGGTGTTCCCTCAGGTGGTAGTAATCGGAGTGTTCCATGACGTCTTTCCGGTCCCTTGGTCTCGGGAATTCCAACTCAAGGATGTCACCCACTTCGGCCTCAGGGCCATTGGTCATCATGACGACACGGTCCGAAAGGAACAGGGCCTCATCCACGTCATGGGTGACCATAAGCGCCGTGATGTTGTTGGTGCTCCACAGATCCAGCAGCACCTGCTGCAGCTCAAAACGGGTCAGTGCGTCCAACATGCCGAAGGGCTCGTCGAGCAGGAGCATCTTGGGCTGCAGGGCAAACGCACGGGCAATACCCACCCTTTGGCGCATGCCCTGGGAGAGTTCCCCAGGCTTCTTGTGCATGGAAGCCCCAAGGCCCACCACACTCAGGTAGTAGGTCGCGATCTCACGGCGTTCCGGCTTGCTGGCGGTATAATAGACCTGGTCAACACCAAGCATCACGTTATCAAAGGCACTCAACCAGGGCAGCAGACACGGGGCCTGAAAGACGACTCCGCGGTCCGGACCCGGACCGATCAGCTCCCTGCCGGCGAGGATGATTCCCCCATCGGTGATGGAATTGAGTCCTGCCAACATGGAAAGGACCGTACTCTTTCCACAGCCGGAATGACCGATCAGGGTGACAAACTCCCCCTTCTTGATGGAAAGGTTGAAGTCCTTGACGATGATGGCGGCCCCCTTGGGGGTCGGGTAGATCTTGGTCAGATTCTGCAGGCTGCAATAGTCACTCATGCTGCGTCCTCCAATTCCCTCTTGTTGGCAATATCACTTCTTCTCCTCGGTGGCCTCTTGGGCGTCCAGGGCTTCGGCACGATCGTCAGGTCCTCGGGAAGGACGTCCGGCAGCTTCACATCCAATCTTGATTCCTCGGCGGCTGCCTTGTTGGAATCCATGAGGAAGCTGATGACCTCCCTGCGAATCCGCTTGTAGTCATCATTGTGGTTGAGTTCCTTGCGGTCTCTCGGACGTTCGATCGGGACATCGATGGCTGGTCCCAGCGTGGCCTTCGGTCCCGCGCTGAGTGGAATGATTCGATCCGCCAGCAGAATTCCCTCATCCACATCATTGGTGATCAACACCACGGTCTTCTTGGCCTCACGCCAGATCTTTTCGATCTCTCCCTGCAGGGTGGCGCGCGTTAGTGCATCGAGGGCCCCCAGAGGTTCATCAAGAAGCAGGATCTCAGGGTCCATGGAAAGGGCCCTCGCAAGCGAGGTCCTCTGCCGCATGCCTCCGGAGAGCTCGGACGGCTTCTTGTCGATGGCCGGTGCGAGGTTCACCATCTTCACATACTTCATGATGCGTTCCTCCCGTTGTTCCTTCGACTCGCCCGGGAATACCTGATCCACCGCCAGTCCCACGTTTCCGCGAACGAACAACCATGGGAGCAGCGAATAGTTCTGGAAAACCAGTGCCCGGTCAGGGCCGGGAGCAGGAACGGATTTCCCCTTCAGCAGGACCTCTCCCTCGTCCGCCTGGATCAGACCGGCAATCAGGGAGATCAGGGTGGTCTTCCCACTTCCGGAGTACCCCAAGATGGAGACGAACTCCCCCTCCTCGATCGAAAGGTTGATGTCCTCAAGGATCTCGGTCCTCTCGGGACCTTTCGGGCCGTAGCCCTTTGAAACGTTGTTCAGTTCAAGCAATGCCATGATGATTCCTTTCGATCAGACGTTTTCCTCGTAACTGACAAGCTGCTGGAGCATCAGCATGACCGAGTCCAGCAGGAACCCGATGATGCCGATGGTGAACACGGCCACCAGGATCATGGCCAGGGTCTCACTGCTGCCATTCTGGAACATGTCCCAGACGAACTTCCCGAGTCCCGGGTTCTGGGCAAGCATCTCAGCGGCTATCAGGACCATCCAGCCCACGCCCAGCGAAAGCCTGAGGCCGGCGAAGATCAGGGGCAGAGCGCTCGGAAGGACGATCTTCCAGATCTTGGTCCACCAGTTGAGCTTGAGGACGCGGGCGACGTTGAGGTGATCCTTGTCGATCGAAGCCACGCCGAGGGCAGTGTTCACCAGTGTGGGCCAAAGGGAGCAAAGCGCCACGGTCAGGGCCGAGTTGATGAAGGAGATTTCAAACATCCCTCCATCCGCAGTATAGAAAGCGCCCACCACCAGCCACACGATGGGAAGCCACGCCAGGGGCGATACCGGCTTGAAAATCTGGATGAGTGGATTGAGGGCGGTGTTGATGGTCTTGCTCAAGCCACAGCAAATACCAATCGGCACCGCGAACAAGGACGCCACCAGGAAGCCAGCAAAGACCGTCTGAAGACTTGTGATGATCTGGTCTCCATAGGTGTCCTTGCCCGCATAGACGCGATCCTGGAGTTCAGCGTCGGGGTTCTTGGCCAGCAACCTCGCGTTCCGCTCATCCTGCCTCTGGTAGAAGGCTGCCTCCTTCTCCTTCTCGCGGTCGGATTCCTCCATCAGCCTGTCCCAGGCCAACTTGACCTCCTTGGGACCCGGAACAGCTCCCAACTTGGTCTCGATCCTTGCGGAGGAAATCTGCCAGACGCCAACGAAGGCAAGGATGGCGAAGATCGGCACCAGCACCTGCTGGAAGATCGCCCTGCTCTGGGCCTTGGGGTCTTCATCCCTTATCAGTTGAATGATGGTCACCACCCACCCCAGCCGGCAAAGTTTCAGGAATTTGAAGAGTCGGTTCAGCTTGGTCATGAGTACACAGTGGTAGCGTGGTTGTCGTCGGGAACGGGTCTATCTTACGTCTGAAAACAGGAATGTGAGCCGGGGAGCAACCGCTCCCCGGCCGTCGGGAAACTACTGCACTGCAGCAAGCTTGGAGGCATCATCCTTGATGCCGATGGCAAAGGAATTGATGTAGTCGATCGGCTTGCGACCGTCATACTCGTTTCCATCAATGAAATCCTTCG